>JYHA01000092.1 GCA_000970895.1 Candidatus Arcanibacter lacustris | reverse complement strand
TCTTTGTGTGGTAATGGTTATATTAATGACTATTGTTGGTGGTTTAACTAGACTCACTGGATCTGGCCTATCAATTACAGAATGGCAAGTTATATCTGGAATACTACCTCCATTATCGCAAGAATCATGGTATGAAATGTTTGATAAATATAGGCTAACTCCAGAATTTATCAACATTAATTATAATATGAAATTAGAAGAATTTAAATCAATCTTCATGGTTGAATATATCCACAGAATCCTTGGAAGATTAACTGGATTAATACTCGCCCTGCCATTTTTCTATTTCAGTCTTAAAAAATATTTTAGCAAAACTCAATTTTTCCAATTATTATTTATCTTGTTACTAGTCGGACTCCAAGGATTTATCGGCTGGTACATGGTAAAAAGTGGACTTGTATCAAGAACTTCAGTAAGCCCTTATCGTTTAGCTCTTCATCTTTCAATGGCAGTTATAATATATGGTTTATTACTATGGAAGGCTTTAAACCATAATTCATACAATCAAAAACAAACTGTAAACAAATCTATTTATAACCATATGTTGTTAGGTCTAGTAGTTATTTTTATCCAAATAATCTCTGGTGCATTTGTAGCAGGAAATGATGCAGGGCTTGTTTATAATAGCTTTCCAATGATGGATGGAGAACTTATTCCTGAAGGTTTATGGAGTATTAACCCTTGGTATTTAAATATTTTTGAAAATATCACTATGGTGCAATTTAACCATAGACTTATCGCATTGATAATATTGGTTATTTTATCTAGTTTGTATTTCAGAACGATTAACCAGTTTAATATAGGTTTGACAAAGACTTCTATGAAGATTATGTTACTGATGTTATTTCTGCAAGGGTCCTTAGGTATAATAACTTTACTCTATCAGGTACCGATTATAGTAGCATCTCTTCACCAACTTGGAGCATTGTTATTGTTTGGATCAATGCTAAACATTCTCTACTCTTGTAAAAAGGATAAATGATATATAATGAATAGTTATAATGGGTTTTTTAAAAAAGCTATAGATAGTGTAAAACAAGAAGGACGTTATAGAGAATTTACTGACCTTTCGAGATATGCTGGTAATTTTCCCATCGCTAAAAACCATGCAAATGGACAAGATGTAGTAGTATGGTGCATAAATGATTATTTATGTATGGGACAACATCCAAAAGTCGTAAAAGCAGCAATCGATACTATAGAAACTATGGGAGTTGGCGCTGGAGGCACTAGAAATATTGGAGGCACTAGCCATCCCTTAGTATTACTTGAAAGAGAAATAGCCTCTCTTCATGAGAAAGAATCATCATTAATTTTTACTTCCGGTTATGTAGCAAATGATACAAGCTTAGCAACCCTTGGTAAAATCATTCCAAATTTAGTATTTTTCTCAGATGAAAAAAATCATGCTTCAATTATTGAAGGAATTAGACATTCAAGATGCACGAAACATGTATTTAGACATAATGACATGGAACATTTGAGAGAATTGTTAGAATCAGTCGATATTAACCTTCCTAAGATAATTGTATTTGAATCTGTTTATTCAATGGAAGGAGATGTTGCTGAAATTGCCCAAATTTATAAACTCGCTAAAGAATTCAATGCTCTAACCTATATCGACGAAGTTCACTCAGTTGGATTATATGGTAAAAATGGCGCAGGTATCGCTCAAAGTCTAGGTTATATGGATAAAATTGATATCATCCAAGGAACTTTGGCCAAAGCATACGGGGTGATTGGCGGATATATAGCAGGCGATAGCTTAATTATCGATGCTATTAGAAGCTTTGCATCGGGATTTATCTTTACTACAGCCCTTCCCCCTTCAATGGCTGCGGCTGCTCTTGCTAGTATAAAACATCTAAAAGAAAGTGATGCTGAGCGTGAAAAGCATGTGGCGGTAGTAAAAAAACTAAAAGAAAAACTAAGCTTAGCTAATATCAATTACTTAAGTAGCGAAAGCCACATTGTATCAGTAATGATCAATGATCAATATTTAGCAAAGAAAGCTTCTGGTTTGTTATTAGAAGACCATAATATATATGTTCAACATATTAATTACCCAACAGTACCAAAAGGCATGGAAAGATTACGCATCACCCCTACCCCTATGCATAGCGATGAAATGATTGATGATTTCGTTTCAAGCTTAAAATATGTTTTAGAAAGTTTGGATGTAAAACAACATAAAAATATAGAGCAAGAAGAACTTGTTAATGTCTTTTAATAGAATCTTAATTTATACTATTGACAAGCTTATAACTATAAAATATAATTATTAATCTAGATTATGAAAAGATTATTTTTTAAATAAACTGCTGATATCTAGCATTATAATCCAATATAAGGAGCATTAGAAAATGACAACTTCGCAATCAGTTAGTCTCGTTGGAACGCAAAGCCAAACAACTAATATGATCTTCAATTGCAACACCCACCTCAATATCTCTCATTCTAAGATAAAGCGTAGCTATTATATTTGGCGCTAAGTTTTATTTTTAAAACAAATTTTTCTAAAACAAAAACAACATAACAAAATTCATTGGAATTTTTAATGAATTTTAAGAATTATTTATACTCATCTACAAGATGGTTATTTTCTATTTATGATAATGATCACAGGTATCTTGCATGCGTATAATTGATATATAACAAACAATTATAAGGATTTTTAAAATGACACACACACACGTATTAAGCGATAATACTGTAAGAAATGTTATTAACGAAGGATTAGCTGCCGTAGAATTAGCAGTCACAATTCCCGTTATAGCAATTTACGATCCAGGAATGGCTTCAGCTCTTGGTTATAATGCTGGAGCAACCTATTTTCAAGTAGCTTCAAAAATATTAGTATATACAGCAGTTCCAGCTGTTTCATTTTCCGTAAGAGAGCAGCTACTAAATGAAAATACTATAAATTATTCCGAAAGTGAATTTGGTAAATATTTCGCATATGCATCAAGTGGTATTGTTAAATATTGTGGAAGAGACTTGTTGCTAAAAGGAACGGGTGCTGAAATATTAAAAAAAGCTACTGTAGGTGCTGTAAATAATATGGCTTATTATGCTGCTAATGTGGTTGATTCCAATATTTCTAATAATTACAATATAAGCATGACTATGCAAATATCACCAGCTATTATTGAAGGAGCAGAGTCACTACTTACTTCAACAAACTTTGGCACAACGGATTTTGTTGCTGGCGCATATATTGGGGCTTTAATCACCTTTAATTATGAATATTTAGTTGATCCAATTTTTGACTATGCAGGAGAATATATTCATTATGTTGCTGATACAGCAGCATATCCTATTAATAATATGATGAATTATTTTTCCGGAGAAGACTCTACTCAAATTTATAATAAAGAACTATAAAATCAATTATCTCTATTTTACCTCTCATTTATTAATTTAGATGAGGGGTAAATCACCATAGTAACTCAAGGATTTTTTTTAAATGTCATTCAATGCTACAATAGTATCTAAGCCAAAAACATACCCAATAACTGATATATTTATAAGAGCAGCAATTGGTGAATTACATTTAGTAGAATTAGCTAGCATTTCAGCTATTACAACAATATGCAAACCATTTGCACCAGAGTTTCTAAGACCATTATTAGAAATCACACCAAAAAATCTTGGTTTTGAATCTCCAACAATAACTGATGTTGGAATAAAATATGGTATCTTTACAATTGCTACAGTTAGTTCAGTATGTTTGAGAGAATATTGGTTAAGCAACGATGATGATTCAAAGTTAACCTCCTTTGCTATTAGCGGAACATTTAGATTTATCTCTAGAGCCTCACTACTTGATTTTATCAAATATAGCAATGGCGATCTAAGGTTAACACAAATTATAGAAAATAAAAATTATGAATATTCAGCCAAATATATTCATGAAACATTATTTGGAGCTATCAATAATATTTTATATAGTAATTTCAATTTAGATAAATTTCCTATTTATAACATTACAATAGCAGCATCGATTATTATTGAAGGAGCAAAAAAAGGCATAGATAAAGCCCCTTATGGCATGATAATTGGCTCACTTATGGCCATTAATAACAAATATATTACTCCTATAGTAACTAATCCTATTCATAATATGGTGGATTGGTTTTATGAAGAAGCTACCATAGATCCATTAGTAAAAGCGGTAGTTTTTGATGGATTAATTATGATGGAACTAGCAGCAATACAAACTATCTTTCCTTATCTTGGTCCCAACACATTAACATCAAAGTCCTTAGCTATTTGCACCTTAGCATCAGCTAGTTCTCTATATATGAGAGAATATTTATTAAAACATTCTACTAATAATTATGAAATAATGGATTCATATGCTTTGGGCGGAGAATTCAAATATGTTACTAGATCATTTGGTGATGGAAAGATTATACAAAATGCCATTACCGGTGGATTGAATAACGCAGCCTACGGTTATTGCCATGAATCAAATAGTAGTTTTTGCTACTATTCGCCTTTACTTATCGAGGGATTAGAATCAGCTATTGTTGGATATATGGAATCTGGAGTTATTGGCCTTGTAAACGGAGCTATTACTGGAATTATAGTGGGAGGATTAGTCATAATCAATGCTGATTATATCTATCCTACTGCGATTAACTTTAGTAAGAATCCAGTAGAATTCATTTCTAATAATATAATTAATCCTGTAAATGAATATTTATATGGAGAAATTACTAATTATGATAATATCACTAAGGTAGAATTATAAAAATCATAACGTTAAGAGATTGATAATCTTTCTTTATCGATCAAAAATCCTGTTCTATTATATTAAAGATATTTATTTTTCCATTCAATTCAATCTCAATATTATATATCATTGTTTCTCTGTTATTATAACAATCTGAGTTTGTGTTATTATTTTTCTCTATACAACAATCATATGATACATCATCATATGATTTTGATATAATTTCTGATGTATAATTAATATTATTCTCATAATCAATTTTTAATGGATTGACGTCGTTATTATTAAAAATCTCTTGGTATAGAGAATATGCATTATTTAAAGTATTATAAAAACTGTAAGCTAAAAATGATGCGCCAAAGCCCAAAGATAGAATCGGACCAATATATTTATTATCAGTATTTTTAAGGCTATATTGGATAATTGATGGAAGAGCAATAAATGGAAGCGAAGAGATAGCTTTATAATATTGCCCTTGATAAAGTTTAAATACAAAATCACTTGCTGTAATAGAAATAGTTACTACATTAGATCCAAAATACATATTATATAACTGCACAGCATCCATTACTACTGAATGGCCATTCTCAAACGTTGGCTTGTTAAGCAACCTTATTGAATCCAAAGTTGTATCAAATATTTTAACTCCAATACTTGTTTCATGAATTTTTTTTCTGAGCAAACTTTGTAGTATCTATTATTATCTGCCCTGTATTAATATCAGAATTTAATAGCTCTTTTATATTTTGGATTGATTTAAATTCTGCATCATTTCCACCCTTATCAGGATGTAGCTTTAATAAAACTTTTCTCTTAAATTCGCTAGGATTGTTGATTATATCAATTGAAGCATCTATTCTATTTTCAGACAATATCCGATTAAAAACACTTACTTCTTCATGATAATACATTTTCTTAAAAGGCCAAATAACACTACTTATTAACGAATAAACAAAAGAAGAAGTTGCATCATTTGTTAATTTATCAATAGCTGGTAGAAAATTTAGAACATTATTATTAGAAACAGGTTCAATAAGTGGAATATTGATTTTCCTATATTTATAACCAACATCTAATAACAATTTAGTTACTTCTGCAGGTTTTATTAAAGATTGATATTTATCAAGATATGATTTTATATAAAATAATGACCTTGCAGTTACTTCTTCACGGATAAACAATCTATATTCATTAGGGATATATGGTTTTATATAATCTAATATAAAAGAACTTACTACTATTTGTTTAGTTTCATCATATATAGATCTATACTGATCAATTTCAGCTATTGGCTGATTATTATTACTTGGTTGATAAACAACTAACGACCTTTCAGTCACTTCTTCTGGCTTAAATAATTGATTTTTGATTGCTAAGTTAGCAGTTGTTTTTGGTAGAACACTAGATAACGCACCAAATGTATTAGAAACAAATTCACCAAACCTATTACCATTTGATTCATGAATATGTTCTACATACTTATCCCCATGATAACTACCAAGCACATGAGCTTTAATCGAAAAAATTTCTTTAGAATATTTTTTCATCACATAATCACCCATATGTTTGTATCCAAGAGAACCAAATAAAACCTTAGGTACGATGTCATTATCATTGACAACTCGACAAACCCTCGTAGCAATCCCCAAGTTTTGGCAATTACTAACCATTTCATTGTCAAACACTCTAGGAGCAGCAAAAGTCATAAGATTAAGCTTAGCTGGATTAAACAGCCCCTCATTCTCAGAATACAAGAGATTAGCAAGAGCTGCATAAGCTATATTTGCTACAGCCCCACCCTTACTATGACCTGTGAAACTAAAATTAATATCAAAGATATTTTTATTATTATCCTTACAATATGTATCTATTGATTCTAAAACTCTTGACCAAGTACAGATGAATGAGTTGTAAAAACCTACATGAATAGCCCCTGATTCAAATCCTAAATCAGAAGGAATTGTAAATAAAACATTGAGGTCAGTGAAGATATCTTGAAAATTTTGCGTTCCTGGATAAGAGATGTAAATATTATTATCTTTTAAAAAAAGCATAACATCTTCTGAATTTACACTTAATTTTACTATTTGATATCCTTCTATATTTGCAAGATGACCCAAATATTCAGCCTTCATTCCACTCCTGTCTGATTTATAGGCAAGATTAGCGAATGAATGCAACAAATTTTTATTATCAGAAAAAACGATGGCATTTACTCGATCAACCTCAACATATGATGAAATATCAAATTCTTCATTAGTATCAGCTGTTGTACGAAGAAATTCATCAAGATCAGAAATTGAATTTATTTTAACTTTAAGAGGAGCAATAAAATCTGGCAATGTAACAATAGCTTCATTAATGAAAGCTTTATAATATATTACTTCAAAGGTATTTTGCGTAGGTAAAGCTAAAAATTCCCTACCATCATCATTAGCTATTAAATTTCTAACATCAATGAGATATGAAACTTCGTTTAAGTCCTCTTTTCCTATGATATCTCCATCTTCTGTTTCTATATTGCGCTGCATAACAGCTTTATGTTCGACAAACATTAATTGAAGCTTGCCATCATTATTTTCAACATGAAAGATATTGTTTCTTTCTTTTTGAATTCCCGACATAAAAGCAACGCCGGCGCTATCTATAGAGCGCTGATTAAGTCTAACAACTAAAAACTTTAACTGCTCATCTGATAAATTAAGAGTTCCTTTTAAAAAAACATTAATAGCTTCAGGATCTTCTCCAGTGAATTCTTTACTAAGATTCTCATAAATCACTTCGCCATTCTGATCTACAACTTCAATTGTCATTCTTTTAAAGTCTTTATAAAATTGCTCAGAAAACTTATGGGCCAAACCTTTGATCTCTCGATAATTTTCATCAGTGTAGCCATCGACAATTTCAGCCAAACTCTTATTTTTCAAAATAGCATTTCTTAAAAAACCAAGATGAGTAGGAGTATCGCCATTAGCTTTAGTAACATCAACTTGATCAATTTTCTGCTGATTCCAACCTAATTGAGATAATAATTTATTTATATCATCAGCAATTTTATTTAATTCTGCTTGCTCTCCGTCAATGCAAGCAATTTTTAATTGAGGACTCTTTTTGTATAGATTTTCAAATTCAGCTAGAATTGGACTATAAGTCTCAATGAAAAATCTTCCCAGAGGCTCATTAGCAATTTGATCAAATCTATCTACAACACTTTGTCGCCCCATCACAGCTGTAATATCCAAAGTAACATCATGATGCAATAATTCATAATCGTTAGATATGACATTTTCTTGATCATTTAAAGCATTTGCCGTAGTAGAAGAGATATCCTTTATTTTTCTTGCACCTAAAAATCGATCTAGATCTGAGACTACATTAAGAGGTTGATTATGAGCAGCATTATCGCGATATCCTTCATCATCAGACAAATCAAAGCCTTGGCCATCTCCCAAAGATAAATCCAATATTTCATTATCAAGTTTAACTGTAGTTCCAATTTCTTCTAATAAACTTGAGAATTCTTTTGATAATTCTTCTAATTCTTTTGATAATTCTTCAATTAGAGCATCTGATTCTTCACTCCTATAGTTATTATTTGAAATTTTACGATCATATTCATCTTCGAAGTTATCATTTGGCACTTTATGATTCATTAATTCTTCTAACGCCCTTGCTTCTTCCAACAGACTTGCTTTTGCATTTTGCCTATCTCTAGTCGCAGCTATCAGATCCTTTGCTTCTTGATCTAAATCAACTAGCATGTTTTTCTCTAATGGCTTCTCTTTATAAATAGAAAATATATTTTGATCAACATGTCGATCGACCTCGGTCAATATATTGTTTTTTAATGATTTATTGATTGTTTCTGTTGAGTTCGTAGCATTGACTAATAATATAGAAGCTTCTTCTAACTTAACTGAAGTAAAATTTACTTCGTGAGACTGTTCTATTATTTCGTGATTTACAACTTCTTGTAAAGGATCCTGAATTTCTAAATTATCTTGTTCAATATTACTAGCTTGATTTTCCTTTTCACTATCTGCCTTATCTTTGGCCTCTTGTTCAATCTTAGCTTTTAACTCTTCCTGCTTTTTCTTTAGCTTATCTTCTTGCGCAGCCTTTTCCTTAGCTGCCTTTTCCTTATCTGCCTTATCTTTGGCCTCTTGTTCAATCTTAGCTTTTAACTCTTCCTGCTT
>JYHA01000091.1 GCA_000970895.1 Candidatus Arcanibacter lacustris | reverse complement strand
ACGCCGATTCAATTAGAGAAAGCAACAGAGAGAGATTTAGGTAGGTCGTAAGAGTAATATAAGATTTGCTAGAGTCAGAAGTTTTAGATATCCTCTAAAGTCCACAACAACATAGAGAGGGATATATGCAAAAAGCATCAAAACATCTGACCCTAGAGGAAAGATGTCATATTTTCATACTAAAAGAAAGAGGTTTTTCTCTTCGTGATATTTCCAGAACTTTATCCAGAAATGTTAGTTCGATTTCTCGTGAGCTGAAACGCAACAGCATATTGAACAAATACACACCAAGAATAGCAGAAGAACAATATCATAGACGCATGACAAATGTTTATTCTGGCCCTAGAAAAATGACTTCTTCTCTCAAAGAAATTATTTGTTCGAAACTAAAAATACTCTGGAGCCCAGAACAGATTTCAGGCAGATTAAAAATAGAAAATGGGATTAAGATTAGTCATGAGGCTATTTATCAACTGATCTGGAGAGACAAAAAGCAAGGAGGAGATCTTTATAAAAATTTGCGCCATGCTGGTAAAAAATACAACAAACGAAGAGGTAAGAATGCAGGCAGAGGAATTATTCCTGGTCGTGTTGATATTGAACTTCGTGATAAAATAGTGGAAGAAAAATCAAGAATTGGAGATTGGGAGGGAGATACTGTAATAGGTGCAAATCATAAAGGCGCGATTGTAACTCTTGTAGATCGTAAGTCAAAATTCTCTCTCTTTACATTAGTAGCAGAAAAAACAAAAGATTTGGTTACGCAAGCTATTGAAAAGTCACTTAATCCTCATAAGATACATGTTAAAACCATAACATTTGATAATGGTCGTGAATTTGCAGGTCACCAAAAGATAGCTCAAAGTTTAGATGCTGAATGTTTCTTTGCCAAGCCTTATCATTCCTGGGAGAGAGGCTTAAACGAACATACTAACGGGCTACTCAGGCAATATATTCCCAAAAAATCTGATTTTACTCTCATTTCTCAAGAAGATGTTGACTTCGTCCAAAATGCCTTAAATAATAGACCAAGAAAAGTTTTGAATTACAAAACTCCCACAGAGGTATTTAGACAAAATCATACTGTTGCTTTCGCT
>JYHA01000090.1 GCA_000970895.1 Candidatus Arcanibacter lacustris | reverse complement strand
GCTTGAATTTCAGTAGATACAAAAAAGAAAGAACTTATTGGTCAATATAAAAATTCAGGTAAAACCTATAGAACAAAAGGTGATCCCGAAAAAGTAAAAACCTATGATTTTGTAGATGAAAAGTTAGGGCGTGCCAATCCTTACGGGGTATATGATATAGCTAATAATATTGGATGGGTCAGTGTAGGTACGGATCATGATACTTCGGCTTTTGCAGTAGATACAATCCGCAAATGGTGGAACAGCATGGGAAAAGAGCGATACCCAAATGCAACGGAACTTATGATTACAGCTGATGGAGGGGGTAGCAATGGAAGTAGGGTTAGATTATGGAAGATAGAATTGCAAAAATTTGCTAATGAAATTGGTATACCAATACATATCTCACACTTTCCTCCTGGTACTAGTAAATGGAACAAGATAGAACATAAGATGTTTTGTTACATTAGTATGAACTGGCGCGGGAAACCATTGATAAGCCATGAGGTTATAGTAAATCTCATCGCTAATACCAGAACAAGGAGCGGACTTAAAATTGAAGCAGACATTAATACAAATATATATCCAACAGGTATTAAAATTAGTGATGAAGAATTTAGTTCAATAAATATTATACGTAATGAATTTCATGGAGAATGGAATTATATTATTAAGCCAATTTCACCATAGTTTGTAAGAGTTATTTTTTGNCAATTAGTCTATAACTTTTATATTATTGAAATAACTTGGAAAATTCTCAGTAAATTTACTATCTAAATCACCTAAAGCATCCGTGATCAAGCCATAACATAATGATCTTTTCTCATTAAGTGATTTATTATCATCTATTGATTTTGATCTAGAGACGTTAATCATCATTTCAGCTGAAGGAAAGATAGGATCATTATCATAAAGTTCAAACTTAACATCTAGAGAGATTTTATATAGTTTTTGATCTTCTTCTAATTTTCTTTTTGCATGTATTGTTGTCTCAGTAATAAAGGCCTTGTTAATACTGACTTTAAATTTAGATTTATTTTCAGAAACTGATTTAATACGATCATTTGCCCATATTTTCAATGAACTATCAGGATAAATGGGTAGATCAATGCTAATTTTATCAGGCTCATTATTATCATCTACTATCTCAATCGTACCAACATTGAGATTATATGGATCTTTTTGATTAAAACGCAACTCTTTCATCGATGAAATATTAGACGCGCAAGCAGCAACAAAGGATAATAATAAGATTAATAGAATTTTTTTCATAATAACTCACTTATGTTTTATTATTTAATTAAAGGACCCACACAAGTACGATGGTATTAAATACCTCAAAGACCCTTATGTTAAAGGCGGAACCCATATAACCTAGCCACGGCCAAAATCAGTGATAGATCCCTTTTGAGAAGATTATCGGTCTTAAGAATAAATTAACCTGTCGAATCCAGCAGGCCCCAAAAAACATACTATAGGTTATTTATCTTTCTTGCAAGATTTTCTACATACTCAGAAATTGCATCTAAAGCTTCTGATACTGAGTTATCGGCAGCTACTGTTTTTTTCTCTTGCTCTTTTTTATCATAGAGGGGAAGTTGGTGTCTTTTTTTCTTTAGTTCCTCTAAGTCATTTTCAATAGTAAGTGCCGCAATTACAAGTAGTAAGCTATCATTAGCTTTTGCATAGCTCATGGATAATCTATCTACCCTATCAGATAGAGAACTTGCTAGGTTTTTTAAATTTTCTTCCTCACCATCATTGCAAGCAATTTGATAAGAACAGTTTCTAATCGATACGTTTACTATTGCCATGATCAGTTCCTAAAATTTCTTCTATAGAAGCAATAGATGAATCTATCTCTTCAATTATTTCAAATCCATAATTTTTAATACTGTGGTAATCAAGCTCTAGATTAGCCAAGTCACTGGATAATTTACTATTTTCTTGAGTCAGTCGCTCTACCTTATCACTAATTGCTGCTAATTCTAGCTTTTGTGATTTGGTCAAGTTCATTTTATCTTCAATAATCGATTCAAGATTATTAAATGCTAATGCAAGTCTAGCTTTGCTTAATTCTAACTTGGTTTTTTCCGGTTCGCTCATATTTTTACTGCTTTTGTCCTAGAATTGTGAGACTTAAACCATGCCCACATCATCAATTTTGTTAATGTAATAGCTGAAAACATTGAAGACCCAATACCTATAGTCAAGGTTACGGCAAATCCTCTAACAGCCCCAGATCCAAAATAGTATAATATAATTGCTACTAAAATAGTAGTAATATTTGAATCAAAAATAGTAGTGAATGCCTGATTAAATCCCCTATCCATGGCAGATAATAAGGATCTACCATTTTTTAGCTCGTCCCTAATTCTCTCAAAAATCAATACGTTGGCGTCTACTGCCATACCGATCGTTAAGATAATCCCTGCAATACCAGGCATGGTAAGTGATGCTTGAAATAATGATAATATAGAGATGATAAATATAATATTGGCAATTAGAGCAATATTTGCAAAAACTCCCATGATACCATAGAATATGATCATAAATACCGATATTAAACAAAAGCTTACCAGGAAGGTTTTCTTACCAGCTTCAATTGAATCGGCTCCTAAATTAGGACCAACTGTTCTTTCTTCGATGATTTTAAGAGGAGCGGGAAGGGCGCCGGCACGAAGTAATAAAGCTAAGTTATGGGCTTGCTCGGTACTAAAATTTCCAGATATTTGGCAATTACCACCAGTTATTGGCTCGCTGATATTAGCATAGCTAATTACTTTATTATCAAGCACAATAGCTAAAGCTTGATTGACATGGCTTGTAGTAAAATCTCCAAATTGTTTTGCACCTAATCTATCAAAAGCAATGCTTACTACTGCCTTATTTTCATTAGCAAAACTAGCTGATGCGTTAGTTAGTCTGTCACCAGATAAGACTACTTTTTTATTGAGTAATAAATGTCTTATTTTATCAGATTTACTATCGTCAATTTCGAGCAACATCGTTCCAGCTGGTACATGACCATTTAGCGCTTCTTCAATATTTGCATTATCTACTACTAAGTGAAAACTCAATTTAGCAGTCTGTCCAAGCATTGCTTTGAGATGTCCTGGATTATCTAATCCTGGAACTTGCAGTAGTATATAATTATCACCTTGGCGTTGAATTGATGGTTCCTTGGTGCCAGTCTCATCAACTCTTTTACGCACGATCTTAATTGATTGTTCAATTAATTTTTCTCTTAAAGCTCGTAATTCTTCTTCATTGTATGAAATAACATATAGATCATCATTTTTATTTATCTCTAAATTCCTATTGATTTTGCTGATAATTTTATTTAACTGGGCACCATGCTCTGTATTTCTCAAAGAAAATGAAATTCTTGAATTATGTGCCTTTAAATCAAGATAGCCGATTTTATGATGTCTTAGTTCGGAGACAATATCACCTTTAAGTAGATCGATCTGATCTCTTAAATAAGAATCAAAATCAATCTCTAATAGCAATTGAGAGCCACCTTGTAAATCTAGGCCAAAGCTTAAAGATTGTTTTGGCAGCCAATTTGGCAAAGCATCAATTTGATCTTTGCTCAAAAAACTTGGTGTGGCTAGTAACAAAGATAATGAGCAAATCAAGCCTATAAAGACTAACCTAATAGTTGAAAAATGAATCATTTGCTTATTTTGCCAGCTTCTGATTTAGTATTGTTGCTTGAATTATCATAAATGCTTGTAACGGCACTTCTGGTAATTTTAATTTTTACTTCTGGTGCGATCTCAACATGTAATAGATCATCTTCTAATTTGACAATAGTTGCAATAATCCCGCCAGTTGTTACGATTTTATCACCTTTTTTCAATGCGTTGATCGTATCTTGATGTTCTTTTTGTTTTTTCATTTGAGGCTTAATTAGCATGAAATAAAAAATAAAAAATATCATTACAAAAGGAAATAAACTCATTAATCCCGAGTTTTGAAAGATAGAAGTGGAGGCGGGGGCGGTTTCTGCAGCAAAGGCTAAAGTTATTATGTTCATTATAGATGGCCTATTATTAAATGTTAAATTCAAATTTCTTGGGCTATATTATAAAATATAGCCCATTTAATCAATAAGAAAGTTTGGGTTTCTAATCCATTGGCTGAAATTAGAAGTGCTATGAAATATTAGGTTGGATTGAGCTGGAAAATTGGATTTATTCATCCCAGGTCTTATTTAACACTTCTTTATTCAGATAATGAGCTATTCCAGTGACTATATCGTTCGATTGCGTATTTTTGGCATAAATAGAAATTCCTAAAAAATGTTCCTGATGTAGGCAAAATTCCACCATATCCAATTTAAAATCCCAATATCGTTGATCCATGCTATCTAATTTTTGCATAGTAGTGCCGTCAAATTTTTTAATTATAAGATCTGCTATCTTAGTAAACAAATCATCATCTGATTCTTGAGATAATTCAATGTTTAGCTTCTGATCTTTATCATAAAATTTTTTCATATTATTCCTCTTTTTTAATATTTATTCTTCATAAGTTAATTTAGCTTTTGCAGATTTTAAAATATCTAGGTAATTTTGTGAAAAAGGCTCAGCCAAAGTTTCTTCAAAATAGCAAACCAAATTCCATAGAGCCTGTTTTTCTGCATTATCTATTGTGGGAATTTTATCATGTATACGAGACTGTTAGTATATCTGCTAAGTAAATCAAACAGAACGAGAGCCTCTTCTTTGTCTAAAGTTATTGTTACTTTATCGTTTGGTATCATTATATTTATCAAAATTTATTATTTTTATTACAATATTACACTAACATATTTCCAGTATTTATAAATATGTTATAGTTATTCTAGTGAAAAAGCTAAGCATGAATTGGAGATTTAGAGACAAAATGGACAAATAAGCGTATCGAAAATGAGTGAATTACACAATAAAAAGTGATGTTTTTACGAAGAAGATAATGCTCAAATATCCTAGTAAATCAAGAGCTTGGGTGGTATTTGCAAGGTCAAAACTTGAGGTAATTCTAGAAAAGCTTAACTAAATGATGGCGGAGGATATAGGTCGTTTTACAAACTTTTCTCCAGTTTAAAATCAAGGCTTTACAAAGTCTTGGGAGCTAAAGACGAGTTTGCAATTAATTTGAGCGGTAGGGGAGTGGTTCAACTTGCGAAATTTCCCCGCCACTATGGATTCCTTTTTGAGCATTCAAGGTAAGTATTTTTTAAATTCCCCTATTGTTAGGCCAGTAACTTCTAAGATTGTATTTTCATCGAAGCCTTTAGCAATGAGATTCTTGGCTATTTCTAATTTACCTTTCAGCTCTCCCTCTGCTAAGCCTTCTTCTTTACCCTTAGCCTCGCCCTTACTAAAGGCATCTTCTATTTCGAGTCTTTCGGTATCGGCCAGTAACTTAGCTCTGATATAAGCATCATAAGAAGCATCATCCCAGTTGAATCGCTCTAACACCTCATATGCTTTAAGAATGTTTGCATCTGTAACTTTTGCTGGTGGATGCTTAACTTCAGTTGATTTGGCTAAATAAAATAGCCAGAAATCCTCTATAGCCTCTAGTTCTTTTTCAGATTTAATGAATTTGCCCAGTTCAATAAAGACATAAGATAGCTCAAATAAATGCTGAGTATTAGTTGCTTCTTCTCTTGTGGTATGGCGGCTAATACAACCAATTTCATCTGGAAATAAGGTTCCATTTACAATAGCAACAACTAATACAGGAAGTACATTCATATAATCCTTGCCCTTTAGCGTCTGGTTTGAATAGGTGCTGCTTGCATAAACTTGTACTCTTTTTAAGAAAAACTCATCTGGTCTATTTTGCATCTCAATAATATACCAGAATCCAGACTGATCTAATACTTTGATGTCAAAGATACTACGCTTTCCTTGGCCTAAATCTGGTATTTCTTCTTGAGGAACGAAATGTAGCTCTGTGATTTTGTTACCTTCTGTGAGTTGTAACATACTATTTAAGAAATCTATTAATATTTCCTTATTTGAGAATACTTTCTTAAAGGCAACGTCGTTGGTAGCATCTAGATAGCGTGGTGCTGCCATATTTACGTCTGATACTGTTTTATGTATCGCCGATTCAATTAGGAAAAGCAACAGTAAGAGATTTAAATAGATTGTAAGAATGATATAAGATTTGCTAGAGTCAGAAGTTTTATATATCCTCTGTGTTTACAATAACAAGAGAGGGATATATGCAAAAAGCATCAAAACATCTGACCCTAGAGGAAAGATGTCATATTTTTATACTAAAAGAAAGAGGTTTTTCTCTTCGTGAGATTTCTAGAACTTTATCCAGAAATGTTAGCTCTATATCCAGGGAGCTAAAGCGTAACAGTATATCAAGTAAATATACGCCAAGAATAGCAGAAGAACAATATCATAGACGTAAGATCAACATTGGTTCTGGTCCTAGAAAAATGAATTCTTCTCTCAAAGAAATTATTTGCCAGAAACTAACATTACTTTGGAGTCCCGAACAAATTTCTGGAAGACTAAAAATCGAAAATGGTATTAAAATTAGTCATGAGAGTATTTATCAGCTGATCTGGAGCAACAAAAAACAAGGAGGAATGCTTTATAAATACTTGCGCCATGCTGGTAAAAAATACAACAAACGTAGTGGTAAAAGGGACCGTAAAATAGATTGTGTCTGAGTAATATATGTGATAATATAAAAAGATGATTTTTTATATTGTAAAATTTAATACTTGGAGAAATAAATATGTTAAAAGACGATACTAAATTACAAAAGAATTTGCTATTATGGACTTGCAAAATTTAAGACTTTCTGTCAATGGTTTTAATTTAGAGCAATTTGTAGTTAATACATTGGAAATGTTGATGGAATTGAGAGTCGAGACGAATATCTACAAAATATGAAAGAATCAGGCTTTAAGGACAAGGGAAAGTGGGGAGTTATCCTAGAAGTTTTAAGTCGTTATCTAAGAATTCTTTATTTATTAATATTCCTAGAACCAGAACCGCAAGAATTTAAACCATTCGTACTGGAATTCTTAAAATATAATCAAGAACAAGTGAATGAATTAGTGTTAAATCTTTATAGAAAAGGCCTTACCACTAGAGATGTATCTGATATTATGAAAGATTTTTTTGGCACAGATATTAGCTTTTCTACTGTTAGTAATTTGGCAGAAAAGTTCATGTAAGTAAGAGCGCACATGGGAATCTGCACCTATTGATGAGCTATTATAAAGCTATATTTTGTGATGCTATTTATATCACTGTAAAACGAGGAGATTCCTATTCTAAAGAGGCAGTACACATTATTTATGGTGTTAGAGAAGATAATAAGCGTGAACTATTGTTGCTAAATATTAATCCCACCGAAGGGGCCAGTAGTTGGGGAGAATGCCTTGAAATACTTAAAAAAAGAGGAGTAGAAAGAATTGATTTAAGTTGAGAGCGGATGGCTTAAATGGGCCCCGCAAACGAGGTTCATAGAGTGTTTCCTTTCTAGAATGTTTTAAAAAATGCGTAGTACATAAAATGAGAGCAGTTTTGAATAAAATAAGACCAAAAGAGAAAG
This sequence comes from Candidatus Arcanibacter lacustris, assembly GCA_000970895.1. Taxonomy (GTDB): domain Bacteria; phylum Pseudomonadota; class Alphaproteobacteria; order Rickettsiales; family Arcanibacteraceae; genus Arcanibacter; species Arcanibacter lacustris. The sequence continues at coordinate 2,583 of JYHA01000090.1, read as the reverse complement.
AAGAAGTAGCTAGTGATTTAAAAGATGTATTTGATAATTTTAGTGAAGATGATACAATTAATAAAGCAAAAGAAAAACTTGAAAAATTTATAGCTAAGTGGAGTGATAAATATCTCAAGCTAAGTAACTGTTTTAACGAAGTAATTGTAGAATATTACTTTACTTATATAAAATTTTCTTGTAATATTAGAAGGATGATTTATACTACAAATTCAATAGAAAATCTTAATAAGAAGATTAGAAAAGCAACAAAAAATAAACAATCTTTTGAAAAATCATCAAGGTTGTTAGATTTTCTTTTTGTAATTATTAAGGATTTTGAGTTAGCAAATACAGATGAAATATCCAGTACATGCTTTCTCTTTTTGGGGGGCTTAAGACACAATTATAGGCACGGTCCCTTGCAGGAACAGCAGAGTTAGGTCTTAGCCTTAATGAAGCATCCGTAGCCAGTATTGCAGCCATGGTCATTACCTACGTTGTGGGGCGCGTGATGAATAAAAACACGCAGGCCAAAATTGATCGGAAGCCTTGAGCGATGACACCTCTTTGGTTATCTGCGCTGATTGCAGCTATTCGTGAATTCAGTCAAACTTTTTTAGCCTATATGCTGGGTCGAGAACGGTTGAAGCGCGAACAAGCAGAGGAAAACGTAGAGCTCCATGAAACCTATGAAAAACTGGATAAAAAAAATAAATCTTATCGTGATCGGGGTAAGTCTGGTCTGCTTGAGCGGTTGCGCAAGCGTCGGGATGCAGAACCAAAGTAGCTGTACAGCTTATCCCCATTACACCCAAGAAGAATGGCATAAGATCGAGCAGTCAGTCGCTGAATTGCCAGAACAAAGCCCTCTGATCCCTGCGTTGCAGGACTATATGGACTTGCTGGATAAACTTAAAGTTTGTGAATCAAATGCACATGGTTCTGAATTTACCTCACCTTAGAAAAGAGATATTAAAGCGGAGCTGTATCAATGATTTTTTTCTTCATAGCTTCATCTTCGTAATAAAAAACTTTTTTCGATACTATCGGCTGCTCTTTATCGCATAAAATAATTTGAGAATCCGAAGGTAAATTCATGATTTGTTGCCACGACATAAGTTCTATATTTTTCTTCCTATCAAGGCATATTGAAGATATTTGCTTTGCACTTTTAGAATCATTTGCTGCAAATGCCACTTTAAATGCGCAATCTGATATAATGCTCCCGGTAGCATTTTTACCGTAAATGCTCTCTATCTTGTCGACATCAGATGATATTAAAAACAGCTTAATTTTGTACCCCCTAAAGTAGGGCAAGCAAGAAACAAAAATATCCAATTTTCCAATTGAGTAAAATTCATCCATAAACAGACATACGCCACCATTTTCATTCTCGCCGAGACTTTGTGCGGTTGTCATTAACACTTGCGCAGCGTGGTTATAAAACAACCGCATCACAGGTTGTAATCTATCAATATCAGAAGGATCCACACCAACATAAATAGTGACTTTACTAGTTTTTAATGCGGCAATATCAAAATCCGAGTACGAAGTTGCATGGTCAATTAAAGGGTTGGTCCACGGGTATAGATAATTACTCAAATCTTGAATAATAGCCCTTTGTTCCTCTATGTCTTTTTTTAGAAAGCATTGAATGTTCTGATATCCGATAGTGTGTATGGAGTCTTTGACGACGTCGATTCCATCTGATAATTCTTTGGCTAAATCCATTTGCAGCATTCTTGCTACCTGTCCAAGGGATCTTGTTTTAGCAGGTTCAGCGCAAAGATATAGAACTAATGCCTCAAACAAAATCTTGCTGCCCCCGCTGTCTCTAATCAATAGATTAGAAATTTTTTGAATATCATTTACTATCTTTTTAGGATCTGCGCTGATAAAGTCTAATGGGTTATATCTATGAGTTTTATTTTTTTCACCAAGAGGATTCCAAATGAAAACTTTATGCCCAATGGACGCCCTGTATCCACTTGTAAGCTTATGATTTTCGAGTTTTATATCATGAACAATGCATGACTCTTTTAAAGAGAGCAATGTAGGAAGCACAAAACATACACCTTTACCAGAACCATGGGGCGCTAACAGTAAAATATGTTGATAACCTTTGGAGTATATAGGTTTACCATTGTCACTCTTGCCTAAGAGAATTGCATTTTCAGAAGACATTATTTTACCAAAAAAATTAACAAGAAATCATGAATTGATTTGTGCATACAAGATTTCAGTCTACAATGTACAAATAAACAATCAACTGTTATTTATTAATCGTGCATTTTCTAAGCTGCAATTGAAAGCTTATGTTGTCATAATACCACTGTTTCATCTATTGGCAAATGCGGGATATAACTCGAGAGGCTCAACATCTGGCCAACGCTTTTTTAATTCTTGCAAAACTGATTTAGCCATTGCTCCAAGGTGTGGGAAAATATCATGCTTCTCTGATACCATGGTAAATGCTTTAAAGCGATATAAGTTTCGCGGCCTACGCAAGTTATATTCGGGTTTCCACAGTGGGTGCAAGGGAAACTTTTGATCATGGATATCAATGTCTGTTTCTAAAATATCATCTAAGGAGCTGTCAAA
>JYHA01000089.1 GCA_000970895.1 Candidatus Arcanibacter lacustris | reverse complement strand
TCTTGCTCTATCATATTATTTAAGTATTTGTTTTGCCTAATTTCTATTTTCTGATTTTCTGGGTAATTATCATTAATTGCATCAAGGGCACATTTATTGGCTCCACTCTTATCAACATTGATTTTTATTGGCTTACCATGTTGTCTAATAGCTTTTCTAAAAAATGCTTTAGCAGCAACCCCATCTCTTCTTGCCCTTAGCATAAAATCAATGGTAAAGCCATATTTATCAACCGCTCTATATAAATAATACCATGATCCATTTATTTTGATATAAGTCTCATCCATACGCCAACTACTATTAACATCACGTTTCCTACTTCTAAATCTCTTGTCAAGTAATGGAGCAAACTTCTCTACCCACCTTTGAATATTAGAATGATCAATGCTTAAACCCCTAATTCCAGATAATTCTTCAATATCTCTGTAACTTAAGGAATATCTAAACTTGAAATATAAACAAGTCATAATTATTTCAGCGCTATTATTATAACCTTTAAAATGTTTTATGATTTTTGGATCTAGTTTTATCATCTTTTACCTTGCTAATGTTTAACACAAGATATCAGATAATTCATTTACTTTCAACAAACGCGACAGAACCGAAAAGATTCTAAAATCACTTAATGACTATATTAACAAGGGAACAGAATCATACTTTAGCAATTTATCCCAATTGATTTATACCTCAATTAGATTCAATAATGATAAAGTAATTTTTGACAGAAAGGAATTTATTGAACTATTAAGATTTCTTATTAAACAACATAATATTATTGAATATTATTTATTAGAAGAAAATGGTAGCTATTTAATGGTTGATGATACAGGACAAATTTTTATCTTTCAGGTTTACGACGATAACATTGTTGATTATCTTTCTGATATAGCATTAGAAGAAGGCTTGAGTAAATCTATAGTGACCGATCTAAAAAATAGAAATAAAATATTATTTTACTTTGATATGGACAACAAGGAATTGCCAGACACTAAATATTGGAAAAATTATCTTAAGTCTCCGCAAATAATAGAAATAGACCACAAAAAATATTATTACTATTTTGAAAAATATTCTTTACCGATATCCAAATCTATAATATTTAATAAGTTTATCAATGATCAAATATAGCTGCCTATTTTAACATAATTAATAAAAATAATTTGAAGTAAAAAATGAAAATTCTTCTCATTAACGATACAAGTAAATGGTATCATTTTGGCTGTACGGCAACTAGTAAAGCCTTAATAGAAGGTATTAAAAAACTAGGACATGCAGTTAATACTCTTCCAATAACAGAGACTTACAAAATAAAATTTACTCCTATTACTAAAGAAGGTTTTTTAGATGAAAATAACTTTCATAATTTTGCAAAAGAGAATCAAGAGTTTATCAAATTAATTAAAGAAAATGACGGTATAGTTTTTAATGGCGAAGGAACGCTTCACGGACTAAACCCCGCTCCTCTTAGTTTATTATATGTAGCATACATTTCTAAAGCACATTTTGGCAAACATGTAGAGATCTTGAATCACTCTGCTTATCCGCAACATGATACTACTCTAGGAGAAACTAATGAAGCTGCTGTTTATAAATTAGTTTATAACACCATTGACTTTGCTGCTATCAGAGAGCCGATGAGCTTTAACACTATGAAAAACCTCGGAGTAAAAACTGTAGAATGCTTTGACTGTATGCCTCTCTACATTAGAGATCATTATACAAAGACTGGTATCAAAAAAGACAAAGAACTTTTAATTGCAGGATCGGCTACTTGGCTACAATTAAATATTCCTTCAGATCAAAGAGGAAATATAGAGGATTTTACCGAAGGTTTAGCTGGCCTTAACCAATACTTAAAAGAAATGATATCAAGAGGATTTAAAATAAAGTTTTTATACGGCTCCGACTCCTTCCCTGCCAAAGATGACCGTGAGTTTGTTGTTTACATGAAAGAACATTTTAAATTATTATTAGAAGTATATGAAGCAACTTCAATGGAAGATTGGTTACAAACGATCGAACAGGCAACTATGCTAGTATCAGGTAGATTCCATCACACAATAGCCGCTTCTATCCTTGGAACCCATTTCATTGCTTTAAATAGCAACACTCCTAAAATAGAAGGATTAATGCAAATACTAGGTTCGGAGAAAGTAGTACGTTATAATGACCAACATATATATGATAAATTAATGACTGCCACAGAACAGAAATTATTTTCTCAGGAAAATTCTATTGCTGTTATTGGAGATAATCATTTAGAGATATTATGTGCTAAAGCAGAAAAAAACTTTGAAGGTTTAAAATCTATGACTTAAATTATGACCATTGAGCCATTTTAAATCAACCTTACATCAAAACTTCATCTTGATTTAATTGAATTCCCATTAAATCACTAAAAATTAACTCACCCGCAACATAAACTACTTTGATTGAAATATCAAGCGCAACAACCCCTGTAACCATTTGCATTATTGGTATATTCTGTTGCATTGAATAGATTAATAGACCTAGGTCCATTCCTAATCTTGCAGTACTTGCTAAAGCTGACTCTTCCTGATTAATATGATAACTTTGCATACAAACAGCAGCACCATTAATGGCGGAAATTACAGGAGATTGATTTGCTAATCCTATCATCCCACCCGTAGCAATATAAGGTCCACATTTTTCGACAAAGACTAACAAAGTATCTGGTGCTATTCCTTTGTAATTACTATTAAACATCTCGTATATTTTTAAACTGGCAAAATATGAGCCTGATTCAAGCACTTGATAAGGAATTATTTTTAAATTGTTATAATTAAGAAGATTAAAATTATTATACTTGAGGAAGGTAGCAGTAAAATCAGCAATTCCTCTAATTTCAGTTGAAATATCAAATTTTGGTAATTCTATATGAGCAATTTTAAAAAAATATCTAATATTTGGTTCATACCTTACTATTTGCTGCAGTAAAGAACCAATCGAGCTTACTTCAACAAATGAATTTGCTCGTTCATTAACTAAAGCTTCTTCTGTTGATTCATTATCTTGATCAGGTTGATTTAATAATAAATTATTCATTTGTTTATTATCGCTAATAACTAATTTTTGCTGTAGCGCTACTAATCCAATATTATTATCAAATCCTTGTATTTGATCTAAATACATAAATTCTGGTTTTTTTGTTTGAGAAAAATAAGGATCTAGAACAAGATATTGGTGACTATCATCCTTAATTTCTCTGATGGATTCTATATGTTCGTTTTTCCAATTTTTCCACCACTCTCTTACCCATTGATAAAGAGAGTAGTCATATTGATGCTTTTCTTTTAACGCTTCACATAGTACTTCATTTTCTTTACTCACTACCTTGATTCCAGTAACTTGTGCTCGTGCATACGCTATGTTATTTATTTTAAAATAATTACCAAGAAGGCTCATCACAATTTCTACATCTTCACTGGGTGCTACTAATTTAAACCTTGATAGAATATTTTGTTTTGCTATTTCAAGAGTTTGTTCGTTGCATTCTCCTTCCATATATTGTTCACCAGCAATTAATCTAGTTTGTAAATTATCAATAGCTTGATTTAAAATATAATCTTCAATATCATCCTTTTCTACATATTTACGCTGATAATCAAAATTAGCTGAAGATAACTCTCTTTCAATTGGATCTCTAATTATTCCTATATAATTAAGACCATCTGTATGAAAATAGTTATATTCATTTTCTAAGGACGGTAATGGCATATGCCCACTTATAAATTTAATATCTTTTGTAGAGCAATCAAATGTATTTGGATTTTCTATAATAGTCTTCAGCCCTCCTATTTTACCTTTGGTAAATAAATTTGGAGACATTCCTCCTTGCTTAGGAACCACAGCTCTAACTTCAACAGTTTCTTGAACTATAGTAATAGCCTTGGCTAAATTAGCAACGTTAGTTCCAGCAGTTTTAGGAGGATGAATGAATAATAATGGCTTATTAGGATCTAGTACATTATCTTTTAGTGTAATAATGGGCAATATTTTTAATTCATTGCTGGCAAAAGACAAATCATTCGCTCTATCAAGATATTCTGCTTTTTTTTGTTTAGTTTCCATTGTATATACCTTAATAATTAATTAATTTCCTTATACCATAAACTAATATCAGATTAAATAAATTCAAAGAGTAAGGTTGATTTAATATAGACATTATTTATTCTATAATCTTAACAGAAACTAATATTTTTTAAAATATTTTCATCAAATTAATTAAACTTATTTAACTTGCTTCTTTATATGACCTTTCACTGTATTTATCATATTTTAATTGTACCAAAGAGATTATTGCCTAAATTTACTCATAAAAACTCTATTAATATATAATGCTAATTTTTTTTCATAATTTTGCCATCTTTAAAACTTGGGCTTTTCTTAAGCAAGATTACTGACAACTATACTGGAGCGTTACTTGATTTATATCGCTATGAGAAACCTCGCTAAAAATTGAGCTAATTTGATTTAAATACTTTCCTTCTATTGTATTTAAGATAAATTTGTTATTAGAATATAAGGATATCTCTTTTTTATTGATCCTTTTAAAATCTAGATCATTAAACCACGAAATAGTTATTGCCTCTCCATAATGTTGCTTTAACTTTTCTACAACTTTTATCCACAAAGGATCAGATGATTTAGGTTTTGTTTCACTAATATTCTGAGTTAGGGTTTTCTTGACCCCTGCCCTATCGCCACATTTATAATTTCCCTCTAGAATCTTCATGATGATATCTTCTCTAATACACCAATCAAGTGAAGCTTTAAAGTTAGTCACCTCTCCCATTAAAAACTTACTTGAACATATTTTTTGGCAGTAACTTGTCCATTTAGCTAAATCATCTTTGAAGTAACTAAATGATTTTCGCAAAGATATTTTCCTAGAATCTGTAAGAACTACTTCTTCCCTACCCTCTTCTTTAAAGATATTATTCCAAATATCTATCATTTCTCTCTCATGACTTTTTTCTTCAAATGAGTTAGTTGATTTTAGAATTGATGCTTTAAAAGCCAAATTAGTATTTTCTGTTCTGTCTAGATTTTCTTGAGTAACTACTGCAGTAGTCGTCATCATGTTATTCTTAGAGAGATGTTCTTTTGTAGTAGTCTTTGTTTCTATATTATATGATGAGATCAAATTGATCTGTCTGACAGATCGTTTTGATCCTTCTAACTGATCAATTTGATCATGTTTATCAATATCTTGTTTTTGATTAAATTCCGAAATCTTACTGTAATTAACAGCATAGAATTTTGTTTTATCTTGTCTATTTTTACCAGATTTAGAAAAGATAACTTCTTGAGATTCTAAAGACTTAATGATTCTTTTTACAGTAACTTCGGACCAAAAAGGAAATTGTTTTTGCCACTGAGAGTAAGTATTATAGATCCAAATATGGCCACCTTCCCTTTCTTTTTTACAAGAAATAGTCCAGTAGTGTAGTTGTTGCAGGATTATTGCCTCGTTTAATCCAAATCTTTTTGCAAGAGTTGGTTGAAATATTAAACATGACTCTTGTATAAGTAATTTTGTCATTGTAATATACCTTTAGATAATAAATTTCTATTAGCACCTAACAACAAAATCATTGACATTATAACATAAAATAAGTTATAATAACAATTATCTGATTAGACTCTGTTGAAAGAGTGCTTTAATAATTTAAAACCCAGTTAGCGCTGGGTTTTTTGCTTTCTTGTTCCTTGAATTATAATTTCATAAAACCCATAGTAAATAATTTATTTTTAAAATTAATAAAAAAACTATAAATCCCTATTTATAGGACTCATTTTTTATTATTATCGATAATTTTATAGATTGCAACAAAAAAATGAATTTATATAATAAATATATTGCATTGATAATAAAAGGTGTGGTAGTATAAAACGTATTAGTGCATTTAAAGGAGTAAACTATGAATAATGGCGATGACATATATTTTTCTCAAAGTTATATAGCTCAAATAGGAGGTATAACAACCTCTACATTGAGTAGATACTTATCAAAATCTCATGAAAATGATGATTTAAACAAAGATAATAAAAGAAAGAAGTTTTCTTTTGCTGAAGTTAGAAATATTTTAAAACACTTTGTTTCAAATAATGTATCAATTAATAAAAAAATCCAAGTTTTTTTTAATTTTAAAGGAGGGACAGGAAAAACAAGTTTATGTCATCAAGTTTCTATTAATCTTGCTCTTATGGGATTTAAGGTTTTGGCTATTGATTGTGATCCACAGGCTCATCTTTCGTATGTACTTGGTTTTGATGAAACTCATGATTACAAAACTTTATACGATGTTTTGATAAATAAATTTCCTATTAACGATGTTATCAATAAGAGCTTATATGATGGATTAGATTGTATACCTTCAAATTTATCTCTTACTAGATTAGAACTTCCCTTAAGTCAAAAGTTAAATAGGGAAAGAACTTTGGCAAAGGTTCTTGAACCATTAAAAAATATTTATGATTTTATTTTAATTGATACTAACCCAACTATTAGTACAGTTAATCAAAATGCAACTTTAGCAGCAGATATATTAAATATTGTTTGCGAAACACAGCCTTTTAGTTTGAAGGGTTTAGAAATGCTTATACAAGAAATAGACAAATTTTCCGAGGATATGGAATGCGATATAAATTATTCTATAATTCCAAATAAATATGAATCAAAAACTGCTACTTCACAGGAGGCTCTTGGTACATTGCGTCATGAATATAAAAATCATGTTATGGAATCGCTTGTTAGAAAGTGTGAGGATATAAATATTTCTGCTAAGAAAAAAATGCCAGTTTTTGGATTTTGTACAAAAAGATCTATGGCCCTAGAAGATATCATAGATCTATCTCACGAAATTATAAAACGTTCATCAAAAAAGGTAAGATATGAGAGTTGATAAAGCTAAAATTAGAAATTCAGAAGAAAGTAAGTTGCCAAAATCAAGTAAAAGCAGCAGAGGTAGTGTCTATACTTCGGATTTTAGAAGTGAATACTATAATATACAAGTCGAAAAACTTATTCCTTTCAAAAATCAATCAAGAAAATATTTTGATCAAGAAAGCATTGAGGGCCTTGCTAAAACTATACAAGAGCATGGAATTAGACAGCCATTGACTGTTTTGCCTTCTGGTATCAAGGAGGGTTTTTTTGAGGTAGTGAGCGGCGAAAGAAGGTTGAGGGCTGCCAAATTTGCAGGACTTAATGTTGTGCCATGTATTATTATACATGATCAAAAACAGGCAGAAGAAATAGCTATAATTGAAAACATACAAAGAAAAGATTTGCATCCCATAGAACTAGGGGGTGCTTATAAAAATCTCTTAGATCTGTCTATTTGTGATTCTGCGCAGAAAATTGCAGATAAATTAGGCGTTCATAAATCTGCTGTTATAGAATCGTTGTCTTTGTTAGATTTAGATGAAGGCACTAAAAACAGATTAATTGAGTCCCAAATAAAAAATAGAAACCTTTTAAGAGAGTTGTGTCGTGTAGATAATCACAACGAAAGAAAGCTGTTGATTGATGTTTATTTAAATAATAAAGCCGAACAAGGGGCTCAAAAAAAAGCATTGAAAAAAGTCGGATTGAGAACAAAGGCTCATATACTTAACATAGCTTTTGACACGACGGGCTTTGTTATAGAAAAAAATAAAATAAATGAATTGGACGAGTTAAAAAAAGCTGAGCTTAGAGTGATATTAGATAATCTTCTTGGTGAGTAGGTCGGTCGCCATGGCGACCGATTGTTTTAAGTATTTATTTGTTCAAAAGTTTTTTAAAATGAAGACTAAGTTGTCGCGGGTCCCTTCCCTGTTTTTTGTAAGATAGATATTGAGCCCCAATAAAACCTAGCGTTCAAACAACCCTCACTATCTCATTCCAATTAGATACGTAACCATCACTCTTCATATTTGATTTAGGTAGCCAGCTGTGACTTATGCCAGTTGATGCTATAAATATGGTTCTTCTGCCATAATTTTGATTAATTTGATCTAATGCATTCATAAGACTGGTATCTCTTTTGATGTTTCGTTTGTCAAACAAATCTATTGATTTAGTTGATTTGGCTTGTAGGTCATATAATAAAATTCCTGCTTTTTTATATGAATAATCATTGTGATAAATTTTGATCAAAGCTTTATTGATGTTATTTAATAATTCTGGTGTTGAATCAGTAGGGTAGGGGAGGGTGATATTGCATGAGTTGCTATAAGCTTTACTATCTTTAGCAAAAGGATTGCTTTGGATGAATATAGAAAATGATTTAGTCATTTGGTTAGATGACCTTAGTTTTTCAGCAGCTCTTGCTGTAAAATAAGCAATTGCTTGTGATAATTCCTCAAATTCTTGAATATCTCTTGAAAATGAACGAGAAACTGTAATGGACTTTTTAGGATCAGCTACTTCCTCTAAATCAATGCAAGATTTACCTCTAAGCTCTAAAGTAGTTTTAAGGCCTAAGATATTGGTATTTTTTCTAATTAATTGATCATCAGCATTTACAAGATCATTGGCTGTATAGATTTTTAAGTCATTTAGTTTACTAGCATATTTGTAGCCTATGCCCCAGATATCTTTGACTAATGTAGATGCTAGGGCATATTTTATATCTCTTATTGTAAGTAAATGATGGCAGCCATTACTATTTCTCTTAGCTATTTGATTGGCAAGTTTTGCTAAAGTTTTAGTTTGACCTATGCCAATGCTCACAGGTATGCCTAGCCATTTTTTTACTCTTATTCTAATCTCAGTAGATATTTTAGTTATTTCTTGAATCTCTAGATCTGAGAAATCAAGAAAACATTCATCAATTGAATAGATTTCAGATTTTACTGCAAAACTCGTGATGATATTCATCATACGCCGACTAATATCGCCATAAAGTGCAAAATTAGCAGATAGAACTTTTATATTGTTGGTTTTAACCAAAGGTAAGATCTTAAAATAAGGTTCCCCCATTTTAATACCTAGAGACTTTACTTCATTCGACCTAGCAATCACACATCCATCGTTGGATGATAATACTATAACTGGCTTATTTTCAAGGGAAGGGTTGAAGATTCTCTCGCATGATACGTAAAAATTGTTCCCATCTATAAGGCTAAAAACCTTGCTCATATTGATATTACAAGCTTTTTCATACTATATAAATGAACGAATAACACTTGTAACAACACCCCAAATAGAGAGCTCTTCTAATTCATTAAGGATAATAGGTTGATACTTCTCATTTTCAGGCATTAACATCATAGAACCATCTTTATTGATCTTAAGTCTTTTGACTGTGAATTCATCATTGATAATAGCAATTACTATAGAGTTATGCTTAGCTTCTAATGATTTATCTACAATTAATAAGTCATTATCAAAAATACCTGCATTAATCATAGAATCACCACTAACTCTTACAAAGAAAGTAGAATCTTTATTACCAATTAGATGATCATTTAAATCTAATTGCTTTTCAATATGATCATCACAAGGGGAGGGGAAGCCAGCCTCAACGCCCGTTACATAATAAGGACTTTCTAACTTTGTTTCATAACTTGGTATTATTATTTTAAGGTTCATCTTGCTATTTTTATAATATTATGCTTTATAAGTTCATATAATATGATTTGTTTACTATGATATCATAAAAAAATATAGACACTATTCTTCATGTAGAAAAGAATTAAATAAAATTGCTCAATAAATTATCAAGTCAGCCAAAAAGTTCGTTTAAGTATATTTATAAAATAATAGTATTTATTATAGCTATTACAGGAAGTTATCTTAATTCTCAGGCTGTAGAAGTTACTGTAAACGACGGGGATACGATTAAAATAGATAATAGAAAGATCAGATTGCCTTAGTATTGATGCACCAGAGTCCAAGCAAAAATGTTTTGATAATGATACTAAACCATGGGACTGACAGTCAAATAGCTAAAGAATTCTTGGTAGATCTAATAGGAATTAGAAAAGTAAGATGTGATGTTAAGGCAATTGATCTCTATAAGCGAGAAGTTGCTATTTGTTATGCAGGTGAAGATGAGCTAAACCGTATAATGGTTCAAAAAGGTTTGGCAGTAGCTTATAGACAATATTCTAAAAGATATGTAGCAGATGAGTTAAAGGCTAAAAAGGAATTTATCGGCATTTGGAATAGTGCTTTTATGATGCCAGATCAATGGAGGCGCTATCAAAAGCTTAAAAATCATAAATATAAAAATAATACAGCATACTAACCTTCGGCGATAATTAAGCGTTAGGTTAAAAGCAAAACTCTCTAATTTATCGATTCTTACAACAATCATAGCACAGATCAAGACAAAACTTAGCCTTTAGAAAAAATTTAAAATAATTACAGATTCACTAAAATAATAAAATAAATCACTTGAAACGTTAATATATTTACTATATAATCCCCAAAAACACAGACCATATCAATCAATTTATCAAGTTATTGTTATAATTTAGGAGTTTAAATAATGGATATTTTAACAGCTTTATGCAATTTAGACGGCATTCTTCGAGAAAGGGGCTTAAAATATGATGATCTCATCGCTATGGGATTAGATGAGTCTAAATTAGATAAGTTGATAAACGCAAATAAAATGGCTGTTTTACCAGAAGTGGCTGATATTCTAGAATGTAATATTTACAGCCTGTTAAACCACAGAGCTAGTTAATTTATTTGCTGCACTGATACATGATTTCTTAATTCTAATAAATAAAAGCAATCCTCCTATGAAGCAAGGGGGTGGTCTACGTGATACAAGTGGTGAAAGATAAAAAGAAAAAATCAATTATTGCAAGCGTTGCCCTATGTTTTAGAGGTTTTTTGATTTTTAAAAACAGACAAAGAAATTTTCTAAAATCCTTGTAAGTCCTTATAAATATTGGGCTATAGGATAGATATATAGTAATGTTGTTCAAGATAAAATAAATTTTAAATCTTAAATTTTTCATATCCTAAAGTAGGATTTTATATTATGTGCTTAATATGCAGAATGTTTATGTTGATTTTATTGTTATTGCTAAATAATATAAGTAATTATTAGCGAAAAGTAGGACTACCTATACTTCATTGAAAATTTTTTAAAAATAATTCTATTATTTCCTTAGTATTTTAGGAGCTTGCTTTATAAAACTGTGTTTTTTGAAATCAAACACTAGTTTTAGCAATATCAGTATGATCTTTTTAATAAAAAGCAACATTGTAATAAATGTTCTAAAAGTCGAATATTAATGAGTCTATAAAATTTATTGACGTTAATGATAATAAATATAATGAAAAAATATGCCCCTTAAACACTGTAATTGGATGATTCTTTTGTTTTTCATTTCACTTATCGAAAGCTCTATTGAGTGGGGCCAACTGGAGAGGGGCTAAAAAATGCTTGTAATATTGCCAAGTTCTAAAACTATGTCTCTTGAAGATTATTTAGTAAATGATAAAAATACAGTTCCTGAATTTATTGATTTAGCTAATCTATTGGTTAGTGAAGTTAAAAAATATAAGATAGCAGAATTAAAAAAATTAATGAAGGTGAGTGATAAATTAGCAGATCTAACATTAAAAACCTATCAGCAATTTAGCATAGAAAAAAATATTAATAAAATTTCATCACCTTCTATTTATAGTTTTAAAGGTGATGTTTATGATGCTTTTGATATAAATAGTTTTTCATTTGCAGATATAGAATATATGCAGGATAATTTAAGAATTATTTCAGGTTTATATGGTGTTTTAAGGCCTCTTGATCTGATTCAAAATTATCGCCTTGAGATGGCTACAATTTTACCAATTGATAATGGCAAGATTAAAGTAAAGAATCTTTATCAATTTTGGTATCAACACATAACAAAAAGCCTGAATGAGTTAATCTTAAACAAAAATAACCCAAGTCTCATAAATCTTGCATCTAGCGAGTATTTTAAGGTCATAGATAAAGCAGAGCTAAAAAGCAACATCATCACGCCAATATTTAAAGAAAATATCAAAGATACAGATAATTATAAAATAATAGCAATTCATAGCAAGAAGGCCAGGGGTGTAATGGCACAATATATATTAAAAAATCGTATTAAGACTATCAATGATATAAAAGACTTTAGTGGTCTTGGTTATAAATTTAGCAAGAAAGATTCTAATGATAATGATTTAGTTTTTATTCGATGAAATTATCCAATTTGAGGCAAGTTTAAATTTGACTTCAAATAAATCTATCAATTATCATCTTAAATATAATATCCATAAATAACAATTAACATCCACAAAGTAATTATTGACTATTATTAATAGTTATTTTAACTTAATTTGAATATAGATTATATTTTAGGACTTAACCTGAAATATATAACTAATTTGATTAATAAAAACTAATAAGAATATTGAAGATAGAAATACTAACTTAATATATCATTATAAGTATTTGTTAATCAAATTAACAAAATCAACGTATATACTACGGAGGATCAATTGTTAAACTATGTTAAAAGACTAAGGTGTTTTGCTTGTAAAGACTTTCAAACAAAACTTGATATCAAAACTCATTATAATCATAAGACTAGATTATTAATCTTTATACCACTCCCTCCTATAATTTAATTTAAAGTTCAAAATTTCAAAAATAAGAATTAAGTAAAAATACAAAATTTATTAAAAATAAAATAAAGGAAAATGATATGACTAATAAAAATTCATACAACTCAAAAAATAGCTATAACTTTAAGCAAATAGATTTATCTCAACCTCTAGGTAGTAGTGGTTTTTCTATCTATGGCGGAGGTGCAAAGGAT
>JYHA01000088.1 GCA_000970895.1 Candidatus Arcanibacter lacustris | reverse complement strand
ATCAAGCTCTAACGACCAGTCCCGGGAAATTCCGTACTTTGCCGCAAAGAACCCCATCTAATAAAATAGGTTATGGTTTATCTAGTGGTGGTACATTAGAAAAAGGAACCATTATTGCAGAATATATTGGTGAAAAAATACCATCTCAACACCGAGCAAGTGATAATACCTATGTATTTCTTAGTGATGACAATACATATGTAGATTCAAAAACTTATGGAAATGTAGCTAGATTTATAAGTCATTGCCCTAATAATCATAGTAATGAAAATGTGATGACTGCAAATTTAGCATCTCTAGTACTGCCAATTTCAAAAGATTTTAATACAATATTTTTCATGACTTTGAGAGATATCAAGGAATTTGAACCACTTTGTTATGATTATGGAGCAAAATATACTCATAAAGATAGTATAGAATTGTTACATGCCGAAACTTATTTGCCTATTCAAGAACTTTAAGGATTTCTTTTCGATGGGGAAGAATGTAAAAAAATTCCCCAAAGAACGGATAAAATGATTTATGGGAAGGTAATATTTTGTGCTTAGATCCTGTACTTAAATAAGGTTTTTTACCCCCGATAATCAATAACTTCTTTTGTAGTTTTTGCGTTGTTGATTAGATGGGATCACATCTTTATTTTTAGTTATATTTTTAACCAGATTACTAATAGGTCCAGACATCTTTGTTGTTAAGACAACTTCTCTAGAATTTTCACTAGGAAAAAAGGAAATTTGTGATAATGCCGAGCAAGTACCAGAGGCAAAGTCCATGATTCCAGAAAATACACCTGCAGCACGTTGGTTGTTGAGTGTTAATTTAGGTATTTCGATAATGCCAGCAGACATAGTTAAATTACCATCAGCTGAATAAAATGAAGTAGATCCAGAGCTTAAATAGGGTAATAAATTATCACTTAATCCATTGTTATTAAGTTTGTTATTATCATTATAAGCTTTGATCATACCTAATAAATCAAAGTTTTTGATATTTAGCTCTCTAGTAGCAATAGAGATAGAGGCTTGAGTATTTTTTATTAGTGATAATTTATTGTTACCTTCGCTTGCAATACTGCCACTAAAGCTCAAATAACCAGCAATATTATCCATATTAGGAAAATAAGCAAGAAGCTGTTCTGCCATAACGTTAACAAAAGAAAATGATAGACCAATGGTAGGTCGTTCTATAACAAGAGAGCCCTTAAGGTCAAAAGTACCATCAAAAATCTTGGAGCTAATATCGTTAATATATAAGATTTGATCTCCCATCTTAAGATCCGCCTTAAAATCCTTCATCGCTAAATTACCAATAGATAAATTAGCAAGATTTGCTAAGATCTTACCATCAAACCAATTAAATTGAGGTAACTTTACCTTATCTTCTGACCAAAAGTAATTACTAACATTATCTAAATGAAGACTATCACCATTTATGTTGATATTTAATAGTGGATTAAGAGTTTTAATATTTAGCATTAAATCTGCTATTAGAGAATTTTTTTCATTATTTACTGTTATATCTTCTAATATTATAGACCCTGGTAATAATGATATAGATCCAGTAAGGTCTTTGAGGGTATTTTCATAAGCAATTAGTTCATTAAAATTAAATGCTAAGCTATATTGAGCATCTATTAGTCTTAACCAACTGATTTTATTTAATAAATCCGATCTAGTTTGAATATTGTTTGCAAATGTTTTTGCTTGTTCTATATTACTAATATTGAGTTTATCTAGATTCATTTTAGCTACATCTAGCTCTAAAGTTATTTGTGGCAGATCTTTATCGAATTTAATTGTAACTCCTCCTTTTATTGGATATTCTTTGACCATACCACCAATATCTCCCAAAGATACTTGTTGAGGAGTTAGGCTTACTGATGATTTGAAAGATATATTATTTTGTAAGAAATTGCCACTCGCGCTAAGATCATAAGAAAGCCAGCTTGATAGAGAATTTAAGTCTTTGCTTTTTATTTCTAACATTCCATTAAAAATTGGTCTAAATTTGTTTGAAGACAATATTCCTGAGATAGATAAATTGGTATAATCATCAAGATCTATATTAGCATAATATAGATCCATAATTTTTTTATGTAATTCTAAGCTAACTTCAGCTTTTTTAATAACTTTGTTATTATAAGTGATATTTCTGATATCTAAAATTGCTAATAAGTCTACATTGTCACTAATTTCAATATTAATATTGGATTTAGGATCTTTAATGGAGCTCATTAGCTTATCAAGAGCTTGTTTTTCTGATGAATTTAGTTGATCTGATTCCCCCATATGAGTATTTTGTTTTTGATAAAGGTTGTCAAGATTGAGTTTATCAATAGCTAAATCTAGATTGATAATAGATTTACTAGCAAAATTAGATTCAAAATTCCCGCTAGTTTTTAAGCTATCTGATTGAAAAATAATATTATTAAAATTAGCTTGGTTATGTGATATGATTATATCGCTAGATAAACTACCGCTCTCTGTTGATGTTATGCTTGTGATGATTTTATTGCTAAAAAATGAGGTTAGTAACTTATTGAGATTAATGATATTGCTATTAATTTTGCCATTAAACTGATAATTACCTTCGGTCTGAGTAATTATCCCATTAAAAGAACTATTGATAATATCGGATTGGATATTACCTACGATATTATTGCTAGGATCTATAGATAATTTAGTTAATATTAATTCTTTACTATCAAATGGATTAGAACTGAAGGTTAGTTTGGTATTATCTTTTTTTAAATCAAGAGATAAATCTTGAAGCTTAAATTTATCTATAATAATATTATTTTTTTCAAAATAACTAATGGTAGAATTATCTAATCCTATATTAGATAAAAAACCGATATTTTGTAATATATCGTTGAAATTGCTTTTGTTATTACTATGATCAGCAATGACTATATCTCCATTAATAACTTGTAAAGATAGGATTTTTAATTGATTTTTAACTAAATATAATGGATTTAACTTGATCTCTAAGAAATCACTACTAATTCCAGAGGAAATTTCATTATTATTGCCTATGATTTTAATATCAGCTAGTTTTATTTTGCAAAATGGTATGAAACTTACCCTAACATCACCATTTATGACAAGGTCATAACCTGTTTGCTCCTTAAAATTACTAATGATATGTTCTTTATAATTGTTCCATTTTATTAAAATTGGTCCTATAAGTAATATAGTAATGGGTAACAATATAAATAATGATAGTTTTAAAAATCTCAAAACTAAATCCTTTTTATTTAAAAATTAATATTGTATTATAGCATATGATAAATTTATAAACGGTTAACGATAATGACAAAAAATGAAGATACGAAAGATTTAATATGTGTAGCAAAAATTATCGATGCTCATGGCATTAAAGGAGAAGTTAAGTTAAAGAGCTTTACAGGCGGGCAGGGGGATATTTTTGATTTCAAAGAATTATTAGATAACTCTGGTGTTTTAAAATATAAATTGAAGAAAAAAGCCATTACCACCAAGGCTATTATCGCCTCTATTTCAGGAGTTACTGATAGAAATATGGCGGAATCTATGGTTGGTACTATGTTTTATGTTAATCGCATAGATTTACCTGAAATTGAAGATAGAGAAGAATTTTATTATAATGATCTAGTTGGTATGGATGCGCTAAATCAACAAAAACAAAAAATAGCGATAGTGAAGGGGGTTTATAATTTCGGCGCAGGGGACCTCATTGAGATAGAGTTTGCAAATGGAGATTTAGAGATGCTCCCCTTTAGCAATAAGGTGGTTCCTGAAATCAATATAGAACAAAAATATCTAATAATTGATTTACCTGAAGTGATTTAATATCTTTTTATTTCAAGCCATACATTGATCTTTTATATTCCCGCTCATAACATCATTATTGGTGGGGATATAACCACATTGACCAAATATTTCTAATTGCGTGTGACCTATATGATCTAGCTCTTCTTGTGTATATGTGCTGTTTTGTTCATCATAAACAGTAGTAAGATGTATTCCTAAAAAATCAATATCAGTATTTTCTAGTGCTTTTGCTACATCTTCTAAATTATATAACATATCATCAAAAAATATGATGCTTTTTACCTCTCCTAAAATACCATTATTTAAAATATCTAATAGAATAGTTCCTTTGTCAGCTATTCTTTTGCTTGCATAGATTACGCCCCTTTCAATTAGCGGATGTTCTACATCTAGATTTGAGAATTTCATACCAGTGCTAGTATAATGATCATAAGTTTCTTTGGAAACGATAATATCTCTTGCTGTTAATCCGTAAATTTTATGTTGATCATGAATTTTAGCAAAATCTTCATTCATTTGCTGGGATACTGCTCTATAGCTAGTATTAGTAGAGCAAGTTACTAAATGATTGAATAACTCTAATATTTTGTGAGCGTTTTTATTGATCCAGGAAGTGCCACAATAATATTGGTCTTTTGGCGTTAGAATAACATCATCTAAATCAAAAAATCTAATGTCATAATCTCTGGCTAATTGGCTTAATTCTGGTGAGTAATAACTGTGTTGTATTATTTTATTAGTAGCCATAGAAACCCCCTATATCTTAAGATAATTCTAAGTATCAAAGTTTAGTTAAGTACCCTATACAATTTTAACAATCTCTTAACTGTTTGGCAATATATATTATTATGGTGAAATCAAATTTTTTATTATTTTGTTTATAATGGAGATAAAATACAGTATAATAAGGGATTGAAAAATCCAAACTAAAAAGGAAATAAATTATGACGAAAGTTCTAGTATTATATTATAGTATGTATGGCCATACTAAAACATTAGCAGAATCTATATTAGAGGGAGCTAAATCTGAAGCTGGAGTAGAAGTGGTGATAAAAAGAGTTCCAGAAACTATGTCAGATGATGTCTTATCGCAACATGGTGGAAAGAAAGATGATGCAAATGTTGCAACTCCTGCTGAATTAGCAGATTATGATGCTATTATTTTCGGTACTCCAACTAGATTTGGTAATATGTGTGGTCAAATGAGGACTTTCCTAGATCAAACTGGTGGTATTTGGATGAAAGGTGGTTTAGTAGGTAAAGTTGGTAGTGTATTTACTTGTACTGGTACTGGTGGTGGTAATGAAACTACTATCACATCATTTCATTCTACTTTATTTCATCATGGTATGGTAGTGGTTGGATTACCATATGCTTGTCCTGAACTTACTGATATCTCAGAAAAACTAGGTGGATCTCCTTATGGTGCCTCAAGCTTTACTGGCTCTGATGGATCTCGCGCCATACATGCTAAAGAAAAATCTATGGCTTTCTTCCAAGGTAAGCATGTAGCAAAAATTGCTAAAAAATTTTTTGCTAAGATGCGTCTTGCAATAGCATCAGATCATGCTGGATATGAACTAAAAGAAATCATCAAAGGGCATTTAGATCATATAAATGTTGCTTATGTTGACTTTGGCACTAATTCTAAAGATTCTGTTGATTATCCCGATTTGGCTGGACTTCTTGTTGATTCTATCGAGCAAGATCGCTGCCAGATTGGGATTTTAATTTGCCATAGTGGTATTGGTATGAGTATTGCTGCTAATCGTAACTCAAAAATCAGAGCATCTCTTTGTTATAATGAAGAGCTAGCTGTAATGACCAGGAAACATAATGATGCTAATGTTTTAGTTATGGGTGCTGGATATATTACTAATGAAATGGCTATTTTAATGGTTGATAAATTTTTAAATACTGAGTTTGAAGGCGGAAGACATAAAATCAGAATAGATAAGTTATAATATTTATCATTGACTTTACTTATAAAAAATGTGATTTAAGTAATCAAATAATTGATAGGGAGTGAAAATATCTTCACCCTGAAGCGATTTAAATTACAATTAAATACAAATAACATAGGACTCAATATCTCATGCAGAACGTACCTAACCAAGAACTACCAGCTTCACATAAATATAAAATACTAACTCTAACCTCACTTGGCCATATTATGGAACTATATGATTTCATACTATATGGGGTGATGTTATCATTCTTAGCCAAGGCATTTTTACCTGATCACAATCCAAATTTCAGTATGTTTTTAGCATCATTAAGCTTTGCTATTACTTTTTTAATCACTCCAATTGGTTCTATTTTTTGGGGATGGTATGGCGATAAATTTGGCCGTATTTCAATGCTTAATATCTCGATGATCTTAATGGCTATTCCATCAATTTCTATTGCTCTATTACCAACTTACAAAACTATAGGAATATTGGCACCTATCATATTGATCTTTTTAAGAATTATGCAAGGAATAAGTGCTAGCGGTGAGATTATTGGTGCTAAGATTTTTGCAATGGAAGCAATCGGTGATGCTTCCCACGGACTATCTTCTGGTATTATAACTGCAGCAGGAGCTATTGGGATTTTACTTGCTATGTATATGGGATATTTAACTTCCACTTCATCTCTTGAATATTTTTGGAGGATTCCCTTTATCTTAGGTAGTGTCTTATTTATTTTTGCCACTATGATTAGGAAAAACCTTTCAGCGCAAATGAAAATACATCATGACAAATTACCAAATAAAGAAGAAAATCAGAGCATTAGCGCCATTATTGATATTACTAAGAATAATCCTCATGCCTCATTAATTGTTTTTGTACTTGGTGCGATGCTAGGGATTCTATCTTATACTCTTCATGTATTTATCAATCCTTTCTTAATTAAACTAGGATTTGATGCTGCTGTTGTTTTTAAACATTCTCTTATTGGTTATAGTGCAACCATTGTGGGTGCAATTTTAGCTGGTATTTATGTAGATAAATATTGCAATATCAATGAGTTGTTTTTACGTAGCTTAAAAGGAATTGTACTTGCTGTTACTTTACTTTTCTTGCCCTTATTCTTGTTAATTCTACTTGGATCATATTGCAGCATTATTGGCTTTTTTGTTTTAGATTTCTTACTTGGTTCATATGCAACTATTTCTGCTATTATGATGTATAAAGCCTTTCCTAAAGATGTAAGATGTAGGGGGGTTTTGATGAATTATGCTTTTGGTTGCGGAGTATTTGGAGGTATTACACCTTTGATATTGGGAATTTTGGGCGATATTAATATATACTTACCAGCTTTTGCTGTAACTATATGTTTTTTTGTTATTTATTTTGTTTTAAAATGGAGTTTGCGTAAATGTTAATGTGTTTTGATGTAGGTAATACAGAGATTTATTGCGGTATATATTACAATAATAAATTCAATCATTATTTTAGAGTCAAAACTAAGAATGGTTGGAGTTCTGATCAAATTGGCATTTTTATGAAATCTTTTTTCAGGGAGAATGAAATAGATGTTAGAAGTTTAAGTAAAATTGCCATTTCATCTGTGGTGCCTTCAGTTGATTATAGTTTGCGCAATGCTTGTATCAAATATTTTGATAAAGACCCTTTATTTGTCAAAGCTGGTGTTAAAATAGGTTTAAGTCTTACTAAATTCACCATAAATTGCTAGAAAACTATCAATTTGTCAGCGAAAATGAAGATCCAGATCTAATTTTAGTATTAGGTGGTGATGGATTCATGCTTCATGCTATCCATAATTATATGTATTTAAATATTCCATTTTTTGGTATTAACTGCGGAACTGTTGGGTTTTTACTAAATAACCCCAATAACAATGAGTTATTACAGAGAATAGAAGAAGCAAAATGTACTAATATCCACCCGCTTGAATTAATGGCAACCGATATTAATGGTAATATTATCAAAGCCTTAGCCATTAACGAGATCTATTTATATAGGCAAACCACCCAAACTATTGCAGTTAAAGTAATTATTGACCAAATCACTAGAATTGAAAAATTAGTAGGTGATGGGGTTATTGTTTCAACTTCAGCAGGTAGTAGTGCTTATAATTTTTCAGTAGGAGGACCAATTTTACCAATAGGCTCAAATATATTATCAATTTATGGCATTAGTGCCTTTAGACCTCGTAGATGGAAAGGAGCATTACTACCTAATAATGTGACTATTAATTTTGAGGCAATGGATTATCATAAACGTCCTGTAAATATTGTTGCTGATTTTAATGAATTCCCAAATATCATTCATGCAGAAGTTGTGCAGAATTGTAGCAAAAAAATTCAGCTATTATTTGATCCTGGTCATAGCCTTGAAGATCGAATTATTAGAGAGCAGTTTATTTAATTGTTTGTTAATATTTATCTTATATAGCTAGTAGCAAGAAGTATCAACTTACCAGGGTGGCGCACTTCTAAATAATAAAAAGTCTCGTAAGTTAGTTTTCCATGCGACTTGCGTCATCCTGGAGCAAAAATTTATCTTGAAAAGATAAATTGAAGCGATAGGATCCATTATTTAAGTCATTCACATAATAATGGATTTTAAGATTTTTGTGGATCCTATCTCTCTTTTGTCTTTTTCAAAGACAAAATTCGCTCCAGGATGACGCGCAACACATGATATTTGCTTAATTTTCGACGGTTGTTTTTTTAGAAATATACTTACCCTTAACTAGTAGCAAGAAGTATCAACTTATATAAGGTGTTAATAAATTGAAACAAGCAAATAATAATCAGATCAGCTATGTTAAAAATAACATTAATTATCAAGATCATAAGATAGATTCAGATAATATTCCAGCTCATCTTGCTGAAGTAATCTCTATTTCTCATAATCCTATCAATAAAAGATTTAATTACCTAAAAATAGTAGCTATCTCATCAATATTATTAATCACTACTTCTTGTATGGATACTCTTGATATGGTGAAGAATATTGGTAAAGCACCAGCTCTTAACCAAGTTGAAGCTCCTATGGAAAAGCAAGATTATCAACCTGTTAAATGGGCACCAGATTACTATAATCAACAACATCCCCAAGAAGAACATCAACAAAATCATAAAAACTCTCTATGGAAACCAGGAGCTAGAACTTTTTTTAGAGATCAAAGAGCAAGAAGAGTTGGAGATATCCTGAAAGTATCCATAAATATTAATGACAATGTGAGTATGGATAATAAAACAGAACATATGAGAAGCAATCAAGCTAGCGATTCAGCTAAAAGCGTTATGGGCTTTGAAAGAATATTACAAAAGACAATTCCTGCATTTAACCCAGCTTCCATGTTAAGCATATCTGGTAAGGATGATGTTGTAGGTGAGGGAAAAATCTCCAGAAGCGAGGCGGTAAAAACTCAAATCGCAGCCATTGTTACTCAAATATTACCTAATGGTAATTTAGTAATCAAAGGACATCAAGAAGTTAGGGTTAATTTTGAATTAAGAGAAGTTAAAGTTGAGGGAATTGTTCGCCCCGAAGATATAACTTCTGAAAATATAATAAATTCAGATTTAATTGCAGAAGCTAGAATTTCTTATGGTGGCAGAGGTAATATTAGTAACTTACAACAACCAAGATATGGTAATCAGGTTCTGGATATAATTTCTCCGTTTTAGCTTATGGGATTAATGCCCCAACAAAAAACAATACTACCATGATTTGAACAAGAATCAAATTATGGTAGTATTTAAAAAAAACAATATATTATAAATCTTGATTTTGTATAGTAGAGCAATCAACAAAACCAACTTTGCCTAACTCTCTCATACAATATTCTAAAATGTTTTCACCAACATCTATTTTACCAATTGAAATTTTATTTTGATAAATATAATTAAGATCAACCAATTGACCATTATCTGACTTACAAATTTTCAATCCTTTTTTATCCATCTCTTTAAAACATGATTGAGCATTATCATGTTTGTCATCTACTATATTTTTTACAAATGTCCCTGCATCTTTTACTGCTTTCTTTACTTCTTTTTCAAATTTTTTAAAAAACTTTGCCATTATTTTGTTTCCCAGTTGAAATTAATTCATTATTTAACAAATTGTTACCTGTATAATATATAATGTTTTTAATTTGTGCAATAAAAAAAGTTTAAATTTATAAATTTTAAGAAATATTGACATATTCCTAGTATTACTATATGTTCCTGCCAGTACCCGTAAGTTTTGCAAGAGGAAAAGATAATGAATATTCTAAGTAGTAGACAATTAAAAGCTGGAGAGTTGATAAAACGCACTTTAGCTGAGATATTTTATTCTGGTAAAATATTTGATAAAGATCTAGCAAATGTCTCTATTACTATATCTGAGGTGAGAATAAGCCCTGATTTAAGAGTAGCTAAAGTATATGTATCCCCCCTTGGTGGATTATTAAATAAAGATCTATTCATGGAGTCGCTCTCAAAACAAGCTCATAATTTACGTTACTTACTTACTCAAAAAGTACGTCTTAAATATTCGCCAGAGCTAGTATTTGTCTATGATGATAGTTTTGATAATGTTAAGAAAATCAACAGCCTTATTGATTCAGCTCTATAATTTTTACCAGACCCTTTAGAGTTAAGTCACTATCGATAGTATCAAATAATTTAGCATTAGAAAATAATCTGGAAAATCCACCCGTTCCTATTACTAAATATTTTTCATCGTTAAAACAAGCTGTTGACAATTTTTCTAGTAACAAACCAACTCCACCTAAGTGACTATAGTAAATTCCTGTCTGAATAGATTCGATAGTTGATTTAGGCGCCATATTTTTAGGTTTTATCAATTCTACGGAAAATAATTTCTCAGCAGATAGTGCTAGCGATTCTACTTGAGTTTTAACACCAGGAATAATCACCCCAGTTAGATATTCCTTTGATTTATTAACCACACTAATAGTAGTTGCAGTACCCAGATCAACGATCAATAGATTTTGATCCGGATAGTGATTTAGAGCTCCCACTGCATTACATATTAAATCAGCACCAATTTCTTGAGTTTGTT
>JYHA01000087.1 GCA_000970895.1 Candidatus Arcanibacter lacustris | reverse complement strand
GAGCGCAATTGATAAAGTAACGGGATTAGAGCAAGGTGTGAAAAATTCTTTAAATTTAGGAAAGGCTCTTTCTGAGGGCGCAGGAATAAAAGCTTTTGATAGAAGGGCCGCGATAAAAGAAAATGCTTACAATGGTTGGAATGATTTCATTGCAAGATCTATTGTATCAGCACAACTTATGACTGGTATGGGGGATAAATCGGTATATGAAGCCCATGGACGAGAAGAACATCCAGAATTGATGAAGAGAGATGGAACAGCTCATTATGGAGATGCTAAAAAAAATACATTATATATTAATCCAAATGAAACTACCAAATTCAGAGAAGAGAGAATAGAAAAAGAAATGGGCGCCGACAAAGTAGATATGATAAAAAGAAGCTCTGGAAGAATAGAGAGAAATAATGCATTAAAAAATTCTAAGTTTTATGATTCAGTAGAAGTAAAAAAGAATATCTCTATACGAATCTGAAAACATCCTCAGAGAAGGACCAACAAAAATATTTAATAAATTTATATTTGATAGGGTCCTTAATAACATGGAAGAACACGTCTCAAAATATTATTTCGACGAATGCTTCCCTCACAGGGATTTTGATACATTCATGAGATGATATCAAGAATACCTACATGAGTCTCAGGTTAATACAACAACAAAATTATCTGGCATTGCCTTTGCTTTTGGTTACTAACAAGGCAAGGTAAAGTAAAAGGTTGTACCTTTATCTGAAGTATTTTCCACCCAAATCTTTCCATTATAAGCTTTGATAATTTTTTTACATACTGCAAGATCAATATCCAAATCACCAATATCATTATTGGACGAAGATGAATTACTTTCAAAAGGGACAAATAGATCTCTCGTATCAATATCTTTGATTTCTAATCCTTGATTTTGGATAGATATTTGAAAAAAATAATTAACCTTTTTTAAAGAAATCAATATATTAGGCGAGACAGAATGATTGACGCTATAAGCAATAAGTTTCTTAAGCACTTTAGATATCATTTTTTTATCGATTAAAATAGTGTAATCTACATTATTTGCGATCTCTTTATTAATCCACAAACCATTATTTAGGTAAAAGATTTTTGACTGAGCAATAACTTCATTGATCAATTCTGCTAAATTTATTTTACTACAGTTTAAGGAAATAGTTTGTGCAGTATTTTTGATTAAAAAACTTATATCATTAACTGAATAATTCAATTTATCAGAAAATTTAACAATAATATAAAACTGATGATATCGTTCATTATCTGATAAATCTTCCCAAAGATTTAATAACACCTTAGCAGTGGCCGTCAAATTATTGATAAAATTATTCAATCTATAAGTTAGATTGCTCATAAATTCATTTTTAGTTATTATGATTTGCTCTAATTCAGTATTTTTTTAGCAAGATCATGATTATGTATTTTAATTTTAGAGTTGTTTTTTTTAATCAAATTTATGATTTGCCACTGATAGGCAAGAATCTGATAAATCATTGCTAATATAAAAGAAGTAACTAACAACATAATAATTTCATTATCTATCTTGGGATTTAAAGTTACGTAACGATAGAATAGATAAGCAACCGTAATGCCCAATATATATATAATAGCAAATAAGATTATTCTGATAAAAGAAATTAGAATAATAATTGCCAACAAATTATATAATTTAAACAAACTAGAAGATTGGTTGTTAAATAACATTAGAGGAAAATAAAAAGAAAGAGAGATAAGGAGAGTTAGATGCCAATAAATAATTTTAAAATTCTTTAATTTAATCAGCCAGAAATCTTTTAAAATCAAGCCACAGCCTAAAAGCGATATAATAGATTTTAGAAATATATTACTCTTTAATGACATCCCAGAAGGAGGAACTTTAAGCAAATCAAAAAATAAAAAATTTGCATTTAAAAAAAATCCATAGACAATAAAATATCTCTCCGATTTTATTGTGTCATGAATTAAATCTGATTGAATTACTGAAGCAATTTTACTTAAAACCATATACGCCCCTTCCCTCATTTTTTATATTGTAGTTAATTCAAATTAACTTATTATTCATACTATCAACTATTTGATAAACATACAATAATAAGTTACTGGGGCACCAAATGAGAGAAGCTACAAAATGTTTTTTTAGTTTTTATTGTAATTACAGGAAAATAGTATTATTACAGTTGTAAGATAAAACATTCTTGAAACATTCAAATTATGATCGATAATAACAAATTAAAATCCATGGCTAATGCCATTAGAATACTCGCCATTGATGCAATAGAGAAATCTAATTCTGGTCATCCAGGAATAGTAATGGGCATGGCTGACGTTGCCACTATATTGTTTTCTGAATTTTTAAAATTTAATCCCAAAGTACCAGACTGGCAAAATCGCGATAGATTTATTTTATCAGCAGGACATGGATCAATGTTATTATATGCTCTTGCTTATCTAACAGGATATGATGACATGTCTCTTGATGATTTAAAATCATTTAGACAGCTTAATTCCAAAACACCAGGTCACCCAGAACATCATCTGCTATCAGGAATTGAAACCACCACAGGGCCATTAGGACAAGGACTTGCTAACGGGGTTGGCATGGCTATTGCCAAAGATCTAATGGCAGCTGAGTTTGATAATATCCTAGATCATAAAACTTATGTAATAGTAGGAGATGGTTGCTTGATGGAAGGGATTAGCCAGGAAGCTATTTCACTTGCAGGACACTTAAAACTAAAAGACCTGATTGTATTATTTGATGACAACCAAATTACTATTGATGGACCAACAAATATTAGCACTTCAGATGATCAAATAGCTCGTTTCAAAGCATCAAATTGGCATGTAATTTCTATTGATGGGCATGATTTCAATCAGATAAGATCGGCTCTAAATGAAGCTATAAAAAGCAACAAACCAACCATGATTGCATGTAGAACTATCATTGGCTATGGTAGTCCTAATAAATCTGGCACATCCGATATTCATGGATCAAGTTTGGGCAAAGATGAAATTGCCTTGACTAGAAAAAATCTAGGATGGGAAAATCAAACGCCATTTGCTATTCCTGATAATATTTTAAATGACTGGCGCAGCATCGCCACAAGCAAAACATATGATGCTTGGATGGAACTATATAATAACCTACCAAACAAACTTGAATTTGATCGCAGAATCAAAAATGAACTACCAGCAGGATTAGAGCAAGTATTTATCGATTTAAAAACCAAGGCACAAGACATAAAAGAAGAAGCAACCAGAAAATCTTCAGGTAAAGTGTTGGAAGCTTTAATTGATATTTTACCAGAATTAGTTGGCGGTTCTGCAGATTTAACACCGTCTAACAACACCAAAACAAATAATAAAAAAGCTAAATATATTCATTATGGAATTAGAGAACATGCCATGGCTGGGGTCATGAATGGCATCTCATTATATAAAGGATTTATTCCATATGGTGGCACATTTTTAGTATTTAGTGATTATTGTCGCAATGCAATTAGGTTGTCTGCGCTAATGAAACAAAGAGTGGTTTATGTAATGACTCATGATTCAATTGGACTTGGTGAGGATGGCCCTACTCATCAACCAGTGGAACATTTAGCATCACTTCGTGCTATACCAAATTTACTAGTATTTCGCCCCTGCGATCTAATTGAAACTATTGAGGCTTGGCAAATAGCAATTAACAATCCTCATAGACCATCTATCATAGCATTAAGCAGACAGAATCTACCACTCTTAAGATCTGATGATAGGAATAATTTAAGCGAAAAAGGTGCTTATATTTTAGCAGAATCATCGTCCGAACTCAAAGTTACTATTTTTGCTACAGGATCTGAAGTGCAACTTGCAATTGAGGCGAGAAACAAGCTTCAAGCAATGAATATAGGATGTAGGGTTGTATCGATGGTATGTTGGAGTTTATTTGAAGAGCAGGACAAATCATATCAAGATCATTTGCTAAATAATAATAGCATTAAAGTTGGGGTAGAAGCGGCCATTCGTCTTGGTTGGGATAGATACATAGGAAGAGATGGTATATTTATTGGCATGGATGGCTTTGGTGCATCTGCACCGATTGCAGATCTATATCAATATTTTGGCATTACAGTAGATAGAATTATACAGGAGATAAAAAATGAAAATAGCAATTAATGGACTAGGTAGAATAGGTAGAGCAGTAATTAGAGCTATATTTGAACAAAATAGAAGCGATATTAAAATAGTAGCAGCAACAGGATCTGCATCCCTTGAAGATTACGCCCATCTGATTAAATATGATTCTGTTCATGGAAAATTTCCTTATGAGGTTAAATTACATGAAAAAGGATTGATAATCCAGGGGCAGCTAATTGAAATTATCAACCAAAGAGATCCTGCACAAATTAATTGGGCCTCTTTTGATGTTGATGTGGTATTTGAATGTACTGGGAAATTTAACAATAAAGAAGCCTCTTCAGTACATTTAGCATCAGGTGCAAAATTTGTTCTAGTATCAGCCCCTTGTGACAATGCAGACATCACTGTAGTAATGGGGGTTAATGACGATAAGCTTTTAAAATCCCACCAAGTAATTTCAGTTGGCTCATGTACTACTAATGCGCTGGCACCCTTGGCTAAAATATTCAATGATCATTTGGCAATCGAAAATGGCTTCATGACTACCATTCATTCTTATACTAATGATCAGAATCTGTTAGATGGCACTCATAAAGATATTAGAAGAGCAAGAGCATGCGCTATGTCTATGATTCCAACATCTACGGGTGCAGCTAAAGCAATTGGACTAGTACTACCAGAATTATCAGGAAAATTAGCAGGATCAGCAATTAGAGTTCCAACTCCTAATGTCTCAATGATTGATTTTTGTTTTAATGCCACTAAGGCAACTAGCAAAGAAGAGATAAATCAAATAGTAGAAAAAGCATCGATAGGTCACTATAAAAATATCGTAGGATATGCAAAAGAAAAATTAGTATCGATTGATTTTAATCATAGTAGCATGAGTTGCGTCTTTGATCCATTTGAAACTAATGTTATCGATCATAAATTATGCCGTATTGTTAGTTGGTATGATAATGAGTGGGGATTCTCATCTAGAATGCTTGATGTTTGTAGTAAATTAAAGGATCTATAAATTGTTCCACACTACCCCACACTTTTTATATGATACCTCAGAAGCTCGTCATCCTTATCCCAAAGCTTCACCTTGTGTAAAAAACTGTGGGGTATTATGAAACTGACCCTAAAACTAATGCAAAACTTATCTGTTGAAGGTAAAAAAGTAGTCTTACGAGTTGATTTAAATGTGCCGATGATCAATGGTAAAATCGAAGACGATACTCGCATAGTCAAAATACTACCAACCATTAAATATCTCACAGAACATAAGGCTAAGATTATCATTATCTCCCATTTTGGAAGACCTAAGGG
Source organism: Candidatus Arcanibacter lacustris (assembly GCA_000970895.1). Taxonomy (GTDB): domain Bacteria; phylum Pseudomonadota; class Alphaproteobacteria; order Rickettsiales; family Arcanibacteraceae; genus Arcanibacter; species Arcanibacter lacustris. The sequence goes on along the minus strand of JYHA01000087.1, from coordinate 41,787 downwards.
AAGAATAGTAAAAGAGATGTCGCTTGAGCCTATAGCAAAATATTTGCAAGTTAAGTTCGTCGATACAAATCCACAAGATGCTATTGCAAAAATGCAAAATGGTGATGTGATCTGCCTTGAGAATTTGCGTTTTAATCCAGGAGAAGAAGCTAATGACGGGAATTTTGCTAAGGAATTAGCATCATATGGTGATATTTATATTAACGATGCTTTTTCATGTTCTCATAGATCCCATGCTTCTATTGTGGGAATAGCCAAGTTACTCCCGGGTGCTGCTGGTTTATTACTACAAGAAGAATTACTAAATTTAGAAAAAATTTTAAGTGCACCCTCTCATCCAATGGCTGCAATTGTTGGTGGATCAAAAATCTCCACCAAACTTAATTTGCTTTATCATTTAATTAAAAAAGCGGATTTACTAGTAGTTGGAGGAGCAATGGCTAATAGCTTCTTAAAGGCAAGTGGCTATGATGTTGGCAAATCATTATATGAAGCAGATTTAATCGACGTGGCTAAGGATATAATAGCAAAAGCCCATGAGAATAATTGTAAATTAATATTGCCTATTGATGTGGTTATTTCCTCATCTATTAATGATTCAAATTCTAAAATTGTAAATGCAACTGATGTAGATGCAAATAGTATGATATTAGATTTAGGTCCAAAGACTATTGCTATAGTAACATCTGAGCTACAAAAAATTAAAACATTAGTCTGGAACGGACCACTAGGTGCTTTTGAATATAAACCTTTTGATCAGGGAACTATTAATTTAGCGAAAGAAGTATCAAGACTCACCATCTCAAAGCAGCTTATTAGCGTTGCAGGCGGAGGGGATATTGTATCAGCCCTAACTGCAGCAGGAGTAGTTGATGATTTTAGTTATATCTCAACTGCTGGTGGTGCATTTTTAGAATGGCTAGAGGGAATGAACTTGCCTGGCATAGAAGTTTTACAAAATGATATTTGAAGTTAGCAATATCGATGAGATTAAAGAAATCATTCAGGATAATATAACGCTCAAAAACCCTGACCAATCAATTCATTATTTAGGTCTTGGTTATATCAAGGCCCTTGAAGATTTTATATGTGATAATTATAAGGACTTAAATATCAAATTCATCTGTGATTGCGATGATGATCCAGCGCTTGTACAAGCTGCTATGAGGATGGGTTTTAAAAATATTATGTTCAAAGGCTCTGTAGAATATTTCGAAAAATTACAACAAATAGCAGATAAGTGTCAGGCTAATTTATCCCATAGCTCTTAACTAAACTACCACAGATCATATACCAACCATCGGTAATTACAAAAAATATCAGTTTAAAAGGAAGAGCAATCATCACAGGTGGTAGCATCATCATTCCCATTGCCATAAGCAAGGATGAGATTAAAAGATCGATAATTAAAAAAGGCACGAATACTAGAAAGCCAATCTCAAAAGCTCGCCTTAATTCACTAATCATAAAGGCTGGGATTAGAATCTGTAATGGCACATCATCAACTGTTTTTACTTCTTCTTCTGATTTTTTGGCAATAGATAAAAATAAATCTAAATCTTTTTCTCGAGTATGTTTTATCATAAATTCTGAAAATGGCTTTACAGTTAACCAAAAAGCTTGTTTCTCGTTAATTTTATTTTCAACTAATGGCAAAATCCCATCATGATAAGATTTTTCAATGGTGGGGCTCATAATAAATAAAGTCAAAAATAATGACAGACTAATAAGGATGGAATTAGGTGGACTCTGTTGCAAGCCAATTGCACTTCTTAAGAATGACATCACCACCACAATACGAGTAAAAGATGTGACCATCATAATAATTGATGGAGCCAAACTTAGCACCGTGATGATTGCAACCATCTGCAACATGCGAGAACTAGTGTCGCCTGCTGAGCCCATATCAAAATTAAAAGCTTCTGCTAAGGCTAAATTACTAGAGAAAAGCAAAATTATTAGAGCTAATATTCTATTCATTTAATATCCGATTTTCAATGACAATGGAATTATCTTTATTAATTAGAAGCAAATGACCTACATCGTCTCTTGTAATCAGTACTAATTTATTTTGATGGTCCAAGATTAATATTTCTTCCAAAACCAAACGTTTGGATTTTCCAAGATTATTTTTATTAAAAATATTAGTTGGTTGGAATTTTTTAAAAAGCGCAGCTGTAATAAAAATCAAACCAACTACAAATAACAACATAATGCTCGCATAAATTAAATCATGCATCATTTATCTTGGTGCGACATATAAGCTTTATTTATAGCAACATTATCATCTAAGTTGGAAATCTTAGTTTTAATAAAATTAGCTTCTGAAGATAAATTACTAGTTAGCCCAGTAATAATAGCCCTAATATGATCTAGATCTTCACGATAAAGATTAAAATTATCACCAGATATATTGGCGATTTTTAGAAACTGCTCAATATCATTATGCAATTGATCAAAATCAATTGACTCTCCTCTTAGAATATTTACTTTTTGAGCCTCTAATTTATTTTTAATATCACTAAGCAACAAAGCTGGATCATTAGTCATAAAATTTCTCCTTATGTTAAAAAACATCTTTTTAAACAATATATCAAAAAATATTTTATTTTAAAGTATATTATTGTATTTTGTCTCAAGATTGAAGATGAGAAGGATATATCTTCCCCACCTGACTTCCTCTGATTATGTAGAGCTTAATGAGCCAAAGGCGAGTTTAGGTTGCCCTTACTTGAGGGGATCCCCCTGCGGTTATGCCCCTCTATGTAATTTGCAAAATATATTAGTAGGGTTTTGTTGGAGTATCAGTTATAGAGCCGAGGGGGATCTCCTGATCAAGAGAATCTAAGGGCTAAAGCCCTAATATTCTCTAGTCAGAAGAAGTCAGCTTGGCGCGAGCCATCCCTTAACTGCAAACTGAAGTATTTTGCTCATCTCAAACCACAGCCATTTTATAATAAATTCATATAGACTGCCCCTTAACAAATAATAACTTGACTTGAGACAGTTATTTGCCTTAAATTCATATATTATAATTTATTTAAGGAGTTCTTGTGATCGTGCGTATTTTTCTCTTAATCACCACAATATTTGCAACATCAATAGCAAACGCTAGCGATTTGAAAGAAGCTTTATCTTATGCCTATCTAAATAATCCAATTTTGCAATCAGCTAGAGAAGATTTAAAAAATGCTGCAGAAGGCACTTCTGGGGCTTTAGATGGCTTTATGCCAAATATCAAATGGGACAGATCTGCAGCCAGAGCAAAATCGACTGGTGCAGGCACCCAACCAGGAAGCAGAGCTTATACAAATACCATGACTGTCACTCAAGAATTATTTCGTGGGGGAGCCAGTCTTGCAAGTCTTAAGGCTCAAAAAAAAGCATTTGATGCGCAAGTGCAAAATTTAATAATAAGCGAACAAGATTTCATGACTAAGGCTATCAATGCCTATGTTAGCGCACTTCAAACCAAAGAAGCTCTTGATATCAATAATAATAATGTTGAAGTATATAAGCAAACTTTAGCTTCCGTGGAAGAGCAGTTTAAATACGGACAATTAACCCTTACAGACGTTGCTACTGCCAAGGCTAATCTTGCTCAAGTAAAAGCTGATCAAATAAAAGCAAATGGTGATTATATAAATGCAAAAGCTACCTACAAAGTATATTTTGGTCAAGAAGCGGATAATCTTGCAATTCCAGAATTGCCAAATAATGCAAACACTACGCTTGAATCCCTGATCGAAGAAGCAAAAGTAAACAATCCTGCTTTGTTAGCAAGAAGAGCAGCAGTTGAATATAACGCCAATAATATCTGGGCAACCACAGCTAGCAATATTTCGCCAATCCTTAATTTGAACGCTTCTGGAAGCAAAACAAATAGCAAAACAGCGTCCCCTAATGGCGCAGGAATTGGCGGAAACTACCAGCCAAATCGCAGCTCATCAAAACAAGTAACTCTTGATCTTACTATTCCAATTTATCAAGGCGGTGGAGAATATTCTAATATTAGAAAAAGCAAGATAGCTTATCAAAAATCACAATTTGACGCTGCCTCAGCTATGGATGCAGCAGTACAAACTGCTATTTCTGCTTGGCAAGGATTAGAAACTTATGACGAATCCCTAAAAAGCTACCAAGAACAAGTAGAAGCAGCAACTACTGCCTTGAGTGGCACCAAACAAGAATTTGAAGTTGGGATCAAAACTTTAGTTGATCTTTTAAAAGCTGAGCAAGATCTATTTAAATCCAAACTCGGACTATCTACCGCTAAATATAACAAGTTAAATGCAGCTTTTGCTATTTATGCAGCTGCTGGTAAATTAACTGCCAAAGGCTTGGAACTTCCTGTAGAATATTTTGATCCAAGTAAATATTATTTAAGAGCATGGAACGTGTTGCCTAATGTAGTGACAAGTAATTGATAGTTTAACCAGTAAAATTAATAGGTTTTTAATAGTTATTGTCATAGAATAGTTTCAGGACAAGCCATTATAAGGGCTTATATTTTAATTTTCATTAAAAAGCATTATGGATAATAAAGAAGATAATAGTAACACCACCACCCAAGATCCTTCAATGGAACAGATCTTGCAAACTATACGCGGTGTTATAACAGAAGAAGAAGAAACTCCACTAGAGCTAACAGAAGAATTAATAGAAGATCCATCTGCATCAATGATCAATGATTTTGATGTGTTAAATACTATTGATAACGCAGTACCTTCTAAGGCAGCTGATGATGGATTTGGCTTTAGTGTTGCAGATATCGTACCTAAAAAAGAAAATGCAGCTCCAGCAGAAGCTCCAGCTATTACAGTAGCTCCAGCTCCGATAGTAGATGATTTTGATAAAGTAGTAGTAGCAAGCCCATCTACAAGCAATGTAACATCTCCTAAAAAACCAGAACCAGAAAATGATCTATTTGCTCAAAGTCCTGTAAGTGAAAATGTAAGTAGCTCTGATAAATCAAAACCAGACTTGTTAATTTCTGAGAGATCAGCAGAAGATACATCAAATACTATCAAATCTTTTATGAAATCAGTATCAAGACCTGCAAGCGATGGACTTGGTTATAAAAACAATACAGTTGAAGAATTAATCATTCAAATGATCAAACCATATTTAAAAGATTGGTTAGATAAAAATCTTCCTACTATAGTTAAGCAAATAGTGGAGAAGGAAATTCATAAACTTATTCCTAAAGAAGATGACTAATGAAAGCCTCTGTTTTCATCATAAGTTATTTCTTCATTATTTCTAGTTGGTGCAATAGCTCATTTGCTAATAATGAAATTACCCATGATGATCATTTTTTAGAACAAGAATTTAAATTCTTGAGCGAAGAACCGGATAATAATCCTGTATATTCTATAGATGAAATTGATGTATCCCTCTTAAATCTTAGTGCTGATGAAAAAATCATCTGGAAAAGATCTAAGGAAATTATGGCAAACAATTCGAAAAAACTAAAGCGAATTGAAAAAATCATGTCGATTGACTATTTAGTTGCATCCTATCCTGCTGATATTCTAAATCCTACCAGTCCAACTAACGTCCATTTAGCTGACGATACTAATAGTTTTAATTACCTGAAAATGGCGTTTTACTGTGCAGGCCAGGGTGATGTTAATTGTCTTAGAATATTATTAGATCATAAAATCAACGTTGATACGCGCGATCAAAAAGGTGATAGTTTGCTAATCAAAGCAATATTAGCCAATCAAATAGACACAACTAGACTATTACTTGCAAGAGGCGCTAATATAAATCTAGCTGATTCCGAAGGAAGCACGCCATTACATCTAGCTTCTATCAAAGGAAACTCATCAATTATCCAGAGCTTAAAATCAATGGGAGCAAATTCGGATATCAAAGATAAATTTGGCAAAAGCTCTAAAGATTATGCTAGATCCAAACAATCTCTTAGCAAATAATGACTGATCCTACTCCACACTTTTTATATGGTACCTCAGAGAGTCGTCATCCTGGAGAGAATTTTGTCTTTGAAAAAGATAAATATCGCTCCAGGATGACGACCCCTTCCTTATCTCAAAGCTTGCATTTTGTAAAAAAGCGTGGGGTAGGATTATAATGACTAATATTTTATTTAAAGCGACTATCCTTACGTTATTTCCTGAAATGTTTCCAGGACCACTTGGCTATTCCCTCGCTAAAAGAGCGCTTGATAATAATATTTGGCAATTAGATCTAATTAACATTCGTGATTATGCTCTTGGCGCCAAAGGACATCTCATCGATGATAAGGCCTATGGCGGGGGAAGTGGCATGGTTCTTCGTGCAGATGTAATAGGCCCTGCAATTGAAAAAGCAATCGAGCAGACAGGGAGTAAAAATATTATTTACATGTCTCCTAGAGGAAAAACACTTGATCAAACTTTAGTCAAAAAATTAGTAGAGAAGCAAAATATAATAATTTTATGTGGTCGTTTTGAAGGCATTGATGAGAGAGTGATCGAAGAATATAATATCGAAGAAATTTCTGTGGGAGATTATATTTTATCTGGAGGAGAAATTGCTTGTATGAGTATGATAGATGCATGCGTAAGGTTACTTCCTGGTGTAATTGAAAACACCAACACCTTAACAGAAGAAAGCTTTGTTAGTGATAATATTGCTGGATTACTAGAATATCCACTCTATACTCGTCCTGAGAACTGGAAAGAAAGAACAGTACCACCAGTATTAACATCAGGAAATCATGAAAAAATTGCCGAATGGAAAAAAGAACAATCTAAGGCAATAACTAAAGAGAGAAGACCTGATTTATGGCAAAAATATAAAGAATAATAAAATGCTTGCATTAGAAATAGAGAATTTAAAAAAAATCTATCAGAATGGCTATTGTGCCGTTGATAATATAAATTTAAAGATAGAGGAAGGTGATTTCTTTGGTGTTTTGGGGCCAAACGGAGCAGGAAAATCAACAACCATCAATATCTTAAGCTCCCTTATTACAAAAACAAGCGGCAATATATCAGTACTTGGATATAGTATCGATAAAGACCCATTAAAAGTAAAATCTCTACTTGGCATCATACCTCAAGAAATAAATTTATCATTACATGAAAATATAGTTGATATACTGGTAACTCAAGCTGGATTTTATGGAGTACCAAGAAAAATAGCATTAGAACGTGCTGAGAAATATCTCATATTACTTGAGCTATGGGATAAAAGAAATAATATTTCAAGAAACCTATCTGGTGGTATGAAGCGTAGATTAATGATCGCGCGCGCTCTTATGCACGATCCTAAGATTTTGATATTAGATGAACCAACAGCTGGTGTTGATATAGAAATCAGACATCTAATTTGGGAGCTACTTTCTGATTTAAATAAATCAGGCAAAACTATTCTTCTTACCTCCCATTATTTAGAAGAAGTAGAGAGACTCTGTAATAATATTGCAATTATTCACCATGGTTTGATTGTTGAAAATGGAAGAGTGGCAGATATATTAAATAAACTAGATGAAGAAGTATATGTCTTACATTTGCAAGAAGATGCAAAACAAACACAACTAACAAATGAGCATATGAAACTAACCGATAGCAAAACTATAGAATTATCAGTATTTTCAAGTAGCAATTTGGGCAAGATTATTGCTGATCTTGTTGCAAATAACATCAAAATTAAAAGCATCAGCAACAAAATAAATAGACTTGAGAAGTTTTTTTTACAGGTAACCAAAAATTAATTATGAATATTTATCAAAAAACCATAGCTTATAATTCGATTTTACGCAGAGAAATATTGAGGATTATTAGGATTTGGCCTCAAACAATTTGCCCCTCTATTATATCTGCTGCTCTTAATATGTTGGTATTTGGCAAGCTTATAGGCTCACAAATTTCACAAAACCAACCATATATTCATTATATTATCCCTGGGTTAATTTTGATGGCAATTATAATGAATTCTTATGAAAATACGGTTTCTTCTTTTTTTGTACCAAAATATATGAGATCAATCGAAGAGCTTCTAATCTCCCCTACCCCCAGCTATATTATAATACTAGCCTATGCAAGTGGAGGGGTGGCAAGAAGCATTACCCTTGCTTGTTTCATTTATCTTGCATCGATGTTTTTTACCAGCACATCAATCATCAACTTCCCCCTATTATTAATCATCAGCCTCTTGACTGCAATTATTTTTGCCATAGCGGGTTTAATCAATGCATTTCTTGCTAAAAATTTTGATGATATTGCCTGGTTTTCTTCCTTTATTCTCACCCCCATGATATTTTTTGCAGGATTATACTATAAAATAGAAAGGCTTGATCCTATATGGCAAAATATCTCGTTATTTAATCCTCTATATTATATCTTGCAAATCTTTAGATCATGTTTTTTCGAAGTAGAAAATATTAATGTTGGGATAGTTGTTTCTTCTATGTGCTTACTTGTTGTGGTATTATTTAAAGTAGCAATGAGATTGCTTGATAAAACTATCAGGAAGTAATGCTCACTATCACAGGTGCGTGATCAGAAGTTTTATCAAGACTCCTAGTTGTCTCATCAATATAGCAATTAGTTGTAATAGAACAGGCCTCAGGCGAGCCAATCATATAATCTATTCTCATACCTTGATTTTTTTGCCAAGCACCAGCTCTATAATCCCACCAAGAAAAAGCCCCTTTATCTTGGTTATATTGGCGGAATAGATCATAATATCCTGCGTTAAATAATTTTCTAAAGATCTTTCGCTCATCTTTGTGGAAGCAAATTGATCCTTCTAAACTATCTGCGTCAAAAACATCTAGATTTTCAAGAGCTACATTAAAATCTCCACCAATAAAGAAGGCTTCATTATATTTTAATTGATCTTGATAATAATCGTGAATCGCTTCTAAAAATTTTAGTTTATATTGGAAATTTTCGTGATCTACTTCCTTGCCATTTGGCACATAGACTGATGCAACTTTTATTACTTTATTATTAGCATAAGAAATTACAGCTTCGATATATCTTGCTTGGGATGGGTCTGGATTATTTTTAAAATCCATTACTATATCTTCTAATGGGAATCTTGATAAAATAGCAACACCATTGTAAGATTTTTGACCATAAATAGCAATATTGTAACCTAAATCTTCAAATTGCTGATATGGAAAATTATCATTTTGGCATTTTAATTCCTGGAGCAATAAAATATCTGGCTGGTTATTATTTATCCAATCAACTACTATTTCTATTCTTGCATTAATAGAATTAACATTCCAGGTAGCTATTTTAACTTTCTTTGCTCTTAGCACTTATTTCTTTGGCTCTACTGGTGGAGCCGCAGGAACTGCTGCAGCTGGCACTGCTGCTTCTACAGGAGGAAGTGGCAATGGATTATCACTCAAAGTACGTAAATAAGCTATGACATTAATTGCGTCTTCAGGCTTATTAAACCCAGCAAATCCCATCTTAGTACCTACTACGAATTTTCTAGGAGCGCGTAAAAAATGATACAAATCCTCATATTCCCACTTACCGCCCTTGCTACTCATTGCCTTACTATAAGTATAATCTTGAATAGATCCTTTTGGTCTCTGGACTACATCCCACAAATCTGGTCCAACTTTAGCACCAGCGCCCTTGACAAAATTGTGACATACTGCACATTTTTGAGCATCATCTTTACCCTTATCAGCGTCAGCCTTAGCCATTAACTGACCAATATTAATTACTTCTACTAGATTTGCAGCCCCACTATTATCACTAGTCTCTATTACTTCAATTGAAAATCCCCTAACAGCAACTTTTGTTTCGGGATGATATAATATATCGGTCATAACTCCTATGGCCATAGCAGCAACACCAGCTACCAGAACAGAAGCCGCAATTTTATTAAACTCCAAACCAGACATAAATCATCTCCTAACAGGCAATTATTTCAAAAAAATAGTTTTTTAAATATAAATATAGCTCTTATAATAATCGATTTTAGCTACCAAGGTCAACAAATTCCAGAGAATTGGATGAAAATATTTATTTACTCTTTAAAAAAAAACAATATCATCTAAAAAAATCTATATTATCACTTTTTGTTGTATGATTTGCTTTATAAAAATCATATAGTATGTTTTCGTCATACGACAACTTAAAGTACAAATAATTTAAATATATTCTTAGAATAATATAAAGGTAATAAATAATATGAAGCTTTGGCAAAAAGTTACAATAGGATTAGCTGCTGGTGCAGCTTTGGGATTTGCTGCTAACGGCGATGCTCAACACGTTGCTTTAATAGAAACATATATAAAGCCTATCGGCGATATTTTTATCAAACTAATTATGATGGTAGTTGCTCCATTAATATTTTTCTCTCTCGTTCAAGGCGTTACAAGCTTTAGTGACTCAGCCTCATTGGGTAGAATAGGATTAAAAGCCACCGCTGCTTTTATTACCACCACATTTTTTGCTATTATCATAGGCATTACAGTTGCAATTTTAATGAAACCAGGAGTTGGAACTGCTATTTCAGCAAGCGATCTCACTTCTGATTTTGTAGAAAAAATAGAGTTTAGCTTTATAAATATGGTTACAAATGTTGTTCCAAGCAATATAATTAAGGCTTTTTATGATAATGTGATGCTGCAAATTGTGTTTATATCACTATTTACAGGTATTACGCTTAATAAAATGCAAAATGAAGATACAAAAATCGTAGATTTTTTTCATATGATGTCAAGACTCGTCTTTAAAATGATGGCCATTGTAATCAACTTGTCCCCATATGGAGTATTCTCCCTTACTTGCTGGCTAATAACCAGTCAGGGCATAGAAGTATTGAGCTCTCTTGGTAAATTACTAGGAGCTGTTATACTAGCTATGTTAGTTCAATATATTGTTTTTGGCATATTGATTAGAGTCTTTGGTCGCCTAAACCCTATTCCCTTTTACAAAAAAAGCTTTGAATATCAGGCACTAGCTCTTTCTACGAGCAGTACCAAAGCATCTTTGGCCACCACTATGCAAATATGTAGAAATAAGCTTGGAATTTCTAATAGCAGCACTTCATTTATACTTCCTCTTGGCACTTCTATCAATATGGATGGTATGGCTATTTATCTTAGTCTTTGCACCATATTTTTTGCCCAAATATCAGGCGTTGCACTAACTATGCAAGATTATATTATCATAGCGCTAACTGCTACACTCGGCTCTATTGGTGGAGCTGGGGTTCCCGGGGGATCAATAATGATGCTCCCTATGATAATTTCTGCAGTCAATCTACCAATCGATCCTTTAAAAGCAGTAGCTTTAATTGCTGGAATTGACAGAATTGCAGATATGATTAGAACTATGATTAATATTACTGGCGATGTTACTATTACTTTAATTATAGATAAAACAGAAGGAACTTTAGACGAAGAACTTTATCTAAGTGAATGCGATGATTAATATGAAAAAAATCTATATACTGCTTATTTTGCTTATTAGTTTAAGTAGTTTTGCTGCAGAGGATAATAAAAAACTAGGCAACAAACCTATGACGATTGGAGCCGGCGATGTTACTGGCTTATATTATTCTGTTGGTGGAACTATATGTCGCATTATCAATCAAAATATTAAAAATCTTGGTATTAGATGTGCTGTTGACTATAGCAATGGATCATCGGAAAATTTAGAAAATCTATACTCTAACAAAAATAATTTTGCTATTTTACAATCAGATACTTTGCATGACGCTTATAATGGCTCTGGACCTTATGCTAACAAAGCTCCTAATAAATCTTTAAGGAGCATCTTTTCTCTTTATCAAGAAGCTCTCACAATAGTAGCAAGAGCTAATACAGGTATTGCAAAATTCGAAGATATCAAAGGCAAGAGAATTGCAATAGCTGTAGATGGATCTGGTAGCAAAACATTAGTAGAAAAATTATTTGCTTTTTATGGATTAGGTAAAAAAGATTTTGCAAGCATTAGTGAGATTGACCTTTCTTCACAGCCCGAAGCTTTATGCAACTCTAAGATAGATGCTATGATTATTAATGTTGGCCATCCAAATGGCGCGGTTAGAGAAGCTTCTATCTCATGCGATATTGCAATATTGCAATTAGACGAAAAAACTATCTCTAATTTTATTGCCTCTAATCCATCCTATACTAAAGCTACTATTAAAGGAGGTACCTATCCTGGCAACCCCTCTGACATAACAACACTTGGAGTTAGCGCTATTCTTACTACTACAGATGATATGGATAGTGATATTATTTATAAAATAACAAAAGCAGTATTGGGCGATTTTGACCATTTAAAAGCGCTAGACCCTGTGTTTTATTCTCTCGATACCAAATATATGGTTAATAATTATAAGTTAGAACCAATGCATGACGGGGCAGCAAAATATTTTAAAGAGGCCGGCTTATTATCAACTGATTTGAAGCAATAAATAAGGATAAAATTATGACATTTCATCAAAATTTAAATCAAATTTCTTCGTTAGTGGAAAAGAAAATGAAGGAACTACTTCCTTCTGTCTCTTCAGAAAAAGATCGAAAATTGGTCGATGCTATGAGTTATTCTTCTCTATCTTCTGGCAAGAGATTACGCCCTTTTTTGACTTTCATCTCCGCGTCGTTATTTGGAGTTAGTCAAGAATCTGCTCTAAGAGCTGCCTCTGCTATCGAATTCGTTCATGCATATTCAATAATACATGATGATTTACCTGCAATGGATGATGACGATGAAAGAAGGGGGCAACCAAGTTGTCATATTAAGTTCGGAGAAGCAGCTGCAATTTTAGCTGGCGACGCCCTGTTAACATTGGCTTTTGAAATAATGTCAGACAAGGATACTCATCCAGATAGCAACGTTAGATGTGATTTAGTTAGCGCTTTAGCTAAAGCTATTGGTTGTCATGGTATGGTTGGTGGGCAGATGCTCGATGTTTTATCAGAAGAAAGTGAATTCTCAGTCAATGAAATTATGAGAATGCAAAGAATGAAAACAGGAGAATTATTTGCAGTAGCTTGTGAGACGGGAGCTATACTTGGTAAATCTTCAAAAAATTTACGTAACTCTCTTAGAAATTACGCTCATTCACTAGGGCTTGCATTTCAAATCACAGATGATATCATGGATAATACTTCGGATAATCAAGAAAATGGCAAGATTTATAAAAAAACTAATGTTGATAATATTGGCATTGAAAATTCTCAAGAGCAAGCAAAAATGCTAATTAGCCAAGCTATATCTCACTTACATGTATTTGAAGAAAAGGCCGATCCTCTAAGAGAATTAGCAAGATTTGTATTAGAAAGAAACAGATAAATTACATTTAGGTTATGAAAAAACTAGACGAAAAAATTGATAATATTGGCTTTAATCAAGCATTAAGTGAGAGATATTTAGCATATGCTCTTTCTACAATCATGTCTAGATCTCTACCTGATGTTAGAGACGGTTTGAAGCCGGTTCACAGAAGATTACTTTATGCTATGAGGCAGCTCAATTTAAACCCTACTAATGGTTTTAAAAAATGTGCGCGCGTAGTTGGTGATGTGATTGGTAAATATCACCCACATGGGGATGTAGCAGTTTATGAAACATTAGTGAGGCTTGCTCAAGAATTTACTGTTCGATACCCACTGATTCAAGGACAAGGTAACTTTGGTTCAATTGATGGAGATAATGCAGCAGCAATGCGTTATACAGAATCTCGTCTTAGTGAAGTTGCCATGTTGTTATTAAAAGAATTAGATGATGATACGGTTGATTTTAAATTAACTTATGATGATCAAGAAAGTGAGCCTACTTTATTACCCGCAGCTTTTCCAAATTTACTAGCCAATGGTTCAGAAGGAATAGCAGTTGGTATGGCTACTTCTGTTCCTCCTCATAATTTACATGAATTATCTGATGCGCTTTTGTATTTGGTAAAACATCCCGAGGCAAGCTGTGCTGATTTATTAAAATTTGTACCAGGTCCTGATTTTCCAACAGGTGGTATTATTGTTGAGAACCCGTCTACAATACAGACAGCTTACGAAGCTGGAAGAGGAAGCTTTCGCCTAAGAGCAAAGTGGCATAGAGAAAATTTAAATCATGGCCTATATCAAATTATTATCACTGAAATACCTTATCAAGTACAAAAATCTAAGTTAATAGAAAAAATAGCTGATTTATTTAAAGAAAAAAAACTAACTATGCTTGGTAATGTTAGAGATGAATCAGCAGAAGATATCAGAATAATATTAGAGCCAAAAAACAGAACAGCAAGTGAAGACATGATCATGGAGGTTTTATTTAAACTAACTGATCTTGAAATTCGCTATAATCTCAATTTGAACGTACTTGATTCTGACTGTATTCCAAGAGTAATGAACTTGAAAGAGGTGTTGGTAGCATTTCTTGATCATCGTCACAAGGTAGTACTTCGTCGTTCTAATTATCGCTTAAATAAAATCAATGATCGTTTAGAAATCTTAGACGGGCTCATTATTGCTTATGTTAATTTAGACGAGATAATCAAAATTATCCGCGAAGAAGATGAGCCAAAAGAAGAGTTGATAACAAGATTTAAACTAACTAGCAATCAAGCTGATGCAATTTTAAATATGAGACTAAGATCTTTGAGATTGCTTGAAGAAATGGTGATTCGCAAAGAAAGGGATCAACTATTAATTGATAAAGAAAAACTTGAATTAATTATCTCTGATAATGGAACTTGCCAGAAAGTAATTACTGATGAAATTAAAGAGATACAGAAGAAATTTGGTTATAGCAATCCACTTGGCACTAGAAGAACAGAGATTAGTGGAGCTGCACCTGTTACTAACCTAATTTCTGCGGAAGATTTCATTGAAAAAGAAGCTGTTACTATTTTAAGTTCAAAAATGGGCTGGATTAGAGCAATCAAAGGTCATAGTGACGACATATCTGATACAAAATATAAAGAGGGCGATGAAGAAAAATTCATTATTAAAGCCCATACTACTGATAAGCTAATAATTTTCTCAGAAAAAGGAAAATTCTATACTATACTTGTCGATAAAATAGCAAGAGGCAAAGGACAAGGAGATCCAATCAGACTGCTAATAGATTTAGAAAATGATGATGAAATTATCACTATGTTTATAGCAGGTGATAATAGAAATCTATTGCTTGCATCAAAATCTGGCAAAGGATTTATAGTCTCTGAACAAGATGTAATCGCTTCTACTAAAACAGGTAAGCAAATATTAAATTTAAGCTCTAAAGATAAAGCATTCTTGTGCAAAATCGTAGATGGTGATGCTCTTGCAATCATTGGCGATAATAGAAAATTATTGATCTTTAAAGTAGACGAATTGCCTGTGATGAAAAAAGGCCAAGGAGTTGCTTTACAAAAATATAAAGAAGCCATGGTATCTGATATCAAGATATTTAATTTAGCAGAAGGCTTGAGTTGGTCTCTTGGTAATAAAACTAGATTAGAAACAGAGCTAATAGGCTGGCTTGGCAAAAGAGCAAGCGTTGGTAAGTTGCCTCCAGTAGGATTTCCTAAAAATAATAAGTTTGATTTGTAGTCATAGTATTTCACCTTAAATTAGGCACATCTAAAGCCCCCCAATCCTGACTTCTTCTGGCTAGATTTTCTTAGTCCTTTAGGACTTTTAGAAAATCTTGGACCTTAGAGATCCCCATCCATTCTTGCCCATACAAAATTCGCAAAAGCTGTTCGTGGTATAGTCTTTGGAACAAAATTTCAGGGGAATCCCTAAGGTCTAAGATCTCCTTGCCAGAGGAAGTAAAATTGGGGTCATAAAGCTCCCTAATTCAAGTTGATTTACCATATATGCAGAGAAATTTACAAATATAAAAAGAAGATTTACTTGTAAACAAATATTCTTTATTGTGAAAAACCTGATAAAAATATAACCAAGGAGATAATATGATTAATAAATACTTTTCTTTGTATAAAAACAAACAGCTAATGGCTTATAAATTATTTAGCACCATATTTAAACATCCTACTGCGACTTTTAAATTTGTTATCGAAGCAACAAATTTAAATCCATTAAAAGAAAATTACCTAAAATCTATTTCTAATATGATAATAAGCGAGGTTAAGGACAATTTTGAAGTTACTGATATGTCAGAAAATTTAATAGAATCGTATAGTAGTAATAATCCAGAATTTCCTATTTCGGTATCTCAACAAATCTTGATGGGCATTACAGGGAACGACTTATATAAAACATTAGATTTCGCAGAACGCTTTCAGGAATTCATCAATGAAAAATATAGCTCTAGGGGTATGAGTTTCCAAGCTATCTATACAGTGGAATCTATGGAGATCAGTAATATGGGAGATGACTTTCCTAAACTTACCACTCCTTAAAGATGCGGCAATTATTACCTGAATTATATATTATCGATTAGGCTGATAAAAAAACCCAATTCAAGGCAATATATATAAAAAATATTTTTTCATGTACTTCCATAATAGATATGATTCATGATATATTATTAAATATAGAATAGAGACACTACGTCTGTTTAAAACGGTTCTAGATGACGTCCCTCTCTTATCACGAACTGTGTTAGATTATTCTTTGCTATTAATTGCCCAATATTCACTTCTAAAATGGATCAATGGGCTAAAATCATTTAACTTGCCATGATTTATCACTTTGGCTGTAAAGATTGTATGATCTCCCCCATCATATTTAGCCTCGATCCCACATTCAAGGAAACCCAAAGAATCTTTGATAATAGGGCATTTTGACTGCTCTCCTAACATAATATCAACCGAGTCCCAATAATTTTCGTGGTTTCTAGAAAAATTATTTGATAAATAGTCTTGAGATGAATTTAAAATACTAACTCCTACCAATTTTGTATCTTGAAAATATTGATATTTTTTTGAATGTTTTCCCAAACAAAATAATATCATAGGAGGATCTAAGGAAAGAGAAGTAAAAGAACTAATAGTAATCCCATGTATTTCTTCCTCAAAAACCGTACTAATAATACATACGCTTGAAGCCAAATTTGCTAAAGTTTTTCTAAATTCTAGGCTATTGATACTCACTATTTATTAGATCCTAATTAAATATTTTTTTAGATAAGAGTTTTTTAATCTTTTCATTATATGCTTTTGGTCATTAAATTGTAAGTAAAAACTTTTTTGATAGGCATAAGGTTCATATGTTATTTTTAGTTGGAGTTTTTGTGGTATTTGGTTCTGTAGTAACTGGGTATCTCATGCATCATGGACAGATGGGTGTATTATGGCAACCAAATGAGTTTGTGATTATTATTGGCGCTGCTATTGGTTCGTTTATTATTTCTAATCCAAAAGATACTATCATGGATTCTTTAAAGGGTCTTAAATGTTTGTTCAAAGGCAAGCCATATAATAAGAAACATTATCTACAAGCTCTATGCTTGCTATTCTTCATATTCAAACTAATGAAAACTAAAGGATCACTAGCTATAGAGGCGCATATTGATAATCCTCATGAAAGTGAGTTGTTTAAAAAATATCCCCTAATATTACATGATCATCATGTGACAGATTTTATTTGTGATTGCTTGCGCCTTTTAGTGATGGGAGTAGCAGATCATTACCAAATAGAAGATATGATAGATAGAGACATGGAGGTTCATCATCACGAAGGACTTACTGCTGCGGGTGCTGTAACTAACATGGGCGATGCGATGCCTGCTCTTGGAATTGTAGCAGCCGTGCTTGGGGTTATTACTACTATGAAAAGTATTTCAGAGCCTCCAGAAGTGCTAGGAGGATTAATTGCAGCAGCATTAGTTGGTACATTTACTGGAGTGTTATTATCTTATGGTATCATCGCTCCCATTGGTTCATTTATGTCAAAATTTACAGAGGCTCAAGGAGTATTTTTAAGATGTATAAAATCAGGATTAATTTCTCATTTACAAGGCAACTCACCTACCATCTCTGTCGAATATATTAGAAAAACTATGCCAATGCATGAAAGACCAGGCTTCAAAGAAGTGGAAGCAGAATTGAATAAGGAATAATTTGATATGGCTGATAATGGTTTAAAACCATCTATTGTTATTAAAAGAATTAAAAAAGGTGGCCATGGTCATCATGGAGGAGCTTGGAAAGTTGCTTATGCAGATTTTGTAACTGCAATGATGGCATTTTTCTTGCTTCTTTGGTTGCTTAGTTCTCAACCACAAAAAAAATTACAAGGAATAGCAGATTATTTTACTCCAAGTATTGGCTTAAGAGATATGAAAGGCATTGGTTTCGAAGCCGCAACTTCAGCAGGAGCTGTTAATACTAGCCAAAATACCAAAGGCAATGATGCCATCATTTATGGTTCTGAGTACAAAGGCACCGTTGTTAAAGTGCCAGAAACTGCACAGAAAAATAATGAGAAAATTGACGCTCAAAATTTTAGCTCTGTTTCAAAAGACTTATACAAAGCAATTCATGATAACCCTGATACTCAAAACATGCTAAATAGCGTTAAAATAGATGAGACACCTGAGGGTTTGCGCATTCAATTATTAGATCAAGATAAAAGACCGATGTTTATACCAGGCACTTATACCTTGCAAGATTATACTAAAAAAATTCTAATACTTGTTGCTAAATATATTAAATTCTTACCCAATTATGTTGCTATATCTGGCTATACAAGCAAAGACTTAATACCAGCGGCCAACACTCTAGATAATTTTGAACTATCAGCAAAACGCGCAAATGCAACAAGGATATTTTTAGTAGATGGATGGCTGGATCCGGAGCAAATAGAAAGAATCATAGGAAAAGCAGATCAAGAACCAATAGATCCAGATCATCCTAATTCTGTTTCTAACATTAGGATCTCTTTAACCTTACTACGTAATTCATTGTTTCCTTTCCAAAAGCAAGCAACACCAAATGATATGTCTATGAAAGTTCAAGGAGACCCTAGTAAAATTATTCCATAAATTTACTATTTTTTAACTCTAACTGATGTTTAATAGTAAAATATAAGGATAGATAAAAATTATGCATAAAATTCTTTCATTAATATTAGGTTTATTTTTCATCACAGAAGCACATGCTGCTATCAGAATAAAAGATATTGTTACAGTAGAAGGCATTAGAGATAACTTACTAGTTGGTTACGGTCTTGTGGTTGGTTTAAATGGAACTGGAGATAATCTTAGCAACTCTTCTTTTACTCAAAAAGGTCTTGTAGATTTTCTAGAAAGATTAGGTGTCAATACTCGGGGCGCTAATTTAAAAACCAAAAATCTTGCAGCAGTAACTTTAACTGCCACCCTTCCTCCTTTTAGCAGACAAGGTAATAAAATTGATGTTGCAGTTAGTACATTAGGAGATGCTAAAAGCTTACAAGGTGGAACATTACTTGCAACACCACTTCTTGGTGCAGATGGTGAAGTATATGGGGTGGCACAAGGACAAGTATCACTCGGAGGATTTGCAGCTTCTGGTAAAAATGGAACAGCTATCAATAAGGGCGTAACGACTAATGGTTTCATTCCAAATGGCGCTATAGTTGAAAAAGAAATCAATTTTGATTTTTCTTCTATGAATAATATTAAATTATCTTTGCGTAACCCAGATATGACTACAGCTTTTAACATCGCAAGTGTAATTAATCGTCATTTAGGCGGTAAATTATCTAAAGCACTAGATCCTGGAACGGTAGAATTATCCATCTCAAGCAATCAACAAGAAAATATCGTAACTTTATTATCAGAATTAGAGCAACTAACAATCGACCCCGATTCTTCAGCTAAGATTATCATCGATGAAGCATCCGGTACTATTGTAATGGGTGACAATGTAAGAATTAGCCCTGTTGCTATATCGCAAGGAAATCTAACTGTTACTATTACCGAACAAACAAATGTAACTCAGCCACATTCTTTATCGCATGGCAAAACTAAAACAACTCAAACATCCAGCGTGTCTGTTGCTGATCCTGGTAAAAAAATGCAAGTATTGGATGGAAAATCTAATCTTCATGATTTAGTTGATGGTTTGAATGCTCTTGGCGTTGGCCCTAGAGATTTAATTAATATCTTGCAAAATATTAAGGCGGTGGGAGCGCTGCAGGCCGATATAGAGAATAGATAGGGAGGGGTATTGTAGTTTGCGATTCTGAAGCGTGCTAATTACAAGATAAGAAAGAGGTGGCTTCCCCACGCTGTCATCCTTCGGCTAGAAGAACTTATCGAACCAGAGGTGAGATTAGTTCGCCCTTGACCGGAGGACCCATTTTTAAATTAACTAAATCAAAATTAAATTGATTTTTTTGATGGGTCCTCCGGTCAAGAAACTCTAAGGCCTAAAGGCCAAAGAGCTTCTAGCCGAAGGATGACAACCTGGGAAGTATTCAAGAAAAAGGGACTGATACAGCAAGAGTTAACATATTTACTAGGCAATTATTGCTTAGTTAATTTTTAAATTAGGACAAAGTTGATCATGGCAGACTTTAACACGGTAAGTAATAATTTGATAAATACTGTAGCTTTGCACAAAGAAAATAATAAAATTCAAAACATACAAAGCAATTCAAATCAATCGTTTAAAGACCTCGTATCAATCAAGAAAGCATCAATAGAAATGGAGTCTTTTATTCTATCTAAGTATGTTGGCATGATTTATGCAAATGTACAAATAGATCCATTGGTTAATAAGGAAAGCAGTGCTAACGATATTTATAAAACCATGATGATCAATGCTATGTGTGATGAGATAAGTAAATCTGGATCATTTGGAATAGCAAAAATGGTTGAAAAGCAATTAACCAAAGCTAATAACATACCTTTAGAGGGAGTGGTAAGAAATGAGTGAAACAAATACTATTGATCAAAATGATTCAATGAATTTAGATGATTTTATTGAATCAACTAATGTTTTAATATCTCTTTTGCGTCAAGAAAATAATTACTTATCTGAGCTAAAGATCAGCGAATTAGAAACATTACAACCTCAAAAAAGTGACTTGATTGATTTTTTGAGCAATTGCCAAAAATCTTTAAAACAAAATCCTGAGCTTAGTAAGAGCTTCGACAGAAAAAAAATAGAACAATCTAAAATACTACAAGATGAATTAAAAATTCAAATGCAAGAAAATCTAAGTAGATTATCTGTATCTATCGAAGTTAATCATAAAATTTTAGATTGTCTGAAAGATGCCTTTATAAAAGAATCAAAGAAACAATCAGGATATAATAGTGGGGGAAGTTATGGCAATAGATTTAAATCAACTTCTGAATTACCCGCATTTAGTTTGCAAAACTATATTTAATCAGGGGTAATAATCATGGTAACATATAGCTTAGATAGCGCATTAAACTCTTCATTAACGGCCTTAAATGCTAATCAACAAGTATTAAATGTTGTTGCAAACAATATCTCGAATGTTAATAACCCAAATTACTCTAGAAGAATAGCCGAACTTTCCAGCATATCATCAAACGACACCGTTATCGGTGTGGAAGTATCCTCTATTTATAGAAGCGTCAATGAAAGTCTTATTGCTGATGCCAGAAAACAACAATCAAATGTTGCTAATGCCGACACTCTTAGCTTATTTTACAGCAGGATCCAAAATTTATTTGGCGATCCGAATAGCACGAATTCATTGGCAAATAATATCACTGGATTATTTACATCGCTAGATTCTCTATCTTTAGATCCACAACTTTCTTCCTTAAAACTTAATGTAGTGAATCAGGCTAATGTTATCGCTGAAAATATCAATTATCTAGCAAAAAATTTACATCAATTACGCTATGATGCAGATCAACAAATAGGAACTAGTGTTAATAATATTAATAGCTTACTAGGGCAATTATCGTATAATAATGATTCAATAGCTATAGGCTTTAATCTTGGCAATGACACAAGTAATCTATTAGAAACTAGAGATATGTTGCTTAATTCACTAGCAAAAGAATTGGATATTAATGTCTATATTGCTCAAAATGGTACAGTGCAAATTAGTGCAGCAGCAGGACAAGAGCTACTTAATGAAAGTAAATATATCATGCAGTATGCTCAATCAAGCTCACTTCAAGGCATTATTAACAATACAAGATTTGGCCCAGTTACAGTATCCAGACTAAATAATGATGGTAGTATTAGTGATTTATCCGTTGTTTATATTTCAGGAGGCGTTAGCGAATCAGGCGGCACCTCATCAAATGTTACTACAAATATCTTATCTGGAAAATTAGCAGCACTTCAACAATTACGCGATGTTAAAATTCCACAAATTATTGATGAATTAGACGTGCTAGCAACTAGTTTGACCGAACAATTTAATGCTATTCATAATTCAGGAGGAGGAATACCTCCTGCAACCAGCCTTACTGGCACTAGACCAGTTACTAATACAGATGGTAGAGATTTTACAGGAACATCAAGAATAGCAATTCTAGATAATAATGGCAATCCAATCTTAAGACCCGATAAGACTCCACTCCCTCCTTTGCTACTTAATTTTGATAAAATTGCAAGCGGTGGATTAGCTGGTGAAATGACTACTCAAACAATCGTCAATGAAATAAATCAGTATTTTCATAATGACTTCATACAAAATAAAGCCTCTATTGGCAATTTATATGATGTTAAATTAGCAGCTGCCTCTAATTTATCTACAGAGCCTGGTGGAATTATGAGTTTTGATCTAGATATTCAAAATGATTCCCAAGTTAGCTCAAGCGTACAAATTACAGCAGTTACAGTCTCAGGTGGCTGTACTGGACTAACTTCATCACTTCCTGCAGCAGCAGGAAGCACTGCAGGATCAAGATCAAGAACAGGAGCTCCATTTACTGTTAGTTTTGCAGGAGGAAGTGGAGGACCTTATACTATTTCAGTAACAGTACAGAATACTGATACAAATGGTAATATTTCATCTGGCACTATACAATATCAAGTAAATGACAACCCAGGATCCACTGCAGTTCAAAATACCAGATATCAACCAATAACCGCAAGTGGCGATGCAACATTTACTGTAGCTGCTGCTATCAATGGAATAGCAACAGCCCAAATAGTAGATGCAAAAGGAAAGCCAGTTTCGCCTGGGAATAGTGGATTCTTGCAAATCAGCACTGTTAATGGCAAATATGGCATCATAATGGATGATATAGATAGCAAAGATAAGGGGCTAAGAGCTGGTTCTCCTTATTCAGTTAATGCAGTTACTGGTACTAACAAAGGATTTGCAACATATTATGAGTTAAATGATTTTTTTGTACGTAATTCCAACACCATTTCTGGAACTACTAATGCTGCGGTTACTGGCTCTGCGGTTAATCTTCAGCTACGTAGCGATATATTAGCTAACCCAATCTTAATATCAACTGGTAAGATAGTTCGATCTCCATCTGCTCCCCAAACAGTTTCGCAAGGCTTAACTGCTGCAAAAGCAACTATGCAATTTAATGCCAACCCATCTATTGGAGATACTATTACTATTGATAGTCAGGTTTTTAGTTTCGTTGCAAGTGCCGTTAGTAATTCCGAAATTACTGTTGGTGCTAACTTAGGCATTACATTAGATAATATTGCAACTGCATTAAATGCATCTAATGCTTATACTTCTGGCACAGTAAGCAAAGCTGCTTATACTTCAGATGCGATAGATTTATTAACCATAACTTATGGAAATCTTGGTATAATAGGGAATAATTATGCTATTTCAGGTAATTTTGTTGCAGCCCAAGTGAGTGTAAATAATGAAAGTTACTCTATAACGCCAAATGGTTATTTAGCAGGCGGCACTAACCATCAAGTTACAGTTAATGTACAACCATGGACATATGGAATTGCTATTGGATCAAATGAATCCATAAATTCTTTTGCTTCTTTAAGAAGTCAGGCAGTTAATTTTAATCAGGCTGGTTATTTGCCAAAAATGACTAATACCGTACTTGGGTATTTTTCATTGATACTTAGTTACAACACAGTACAAACTCAAAATGCAAGTGACTATTTAACGGAGCAAAATTCTGTATATAATACTCTAGGCACTATGATGGACGCGGTTGGCGGAGTTAATTTAGATCAAGAAATAGCAAGTAGTATGCAATATATGAATGCTTATAAAGCATCATCAAAAATGATGTCCCTCATTATGGGATTATATGATACGTTACTTTCATCTATTAAATAGAAAAGGAGAGTTATTATGGTAGACCAAATCAGTACTTATGCTAATTATCAAAATAGTATTAATAATATATTAGCTGCTCAATCAAGCTTAGCCGTACAACAGCAGCAAATTTCATCTGGACAGATAGCCGATACTTATCTAGGATTATATAATAATAATGGAGCAGTAGATGGATATATTGCATTAAAAGAAAATTTACAACAAATAACCAATTACACAAATAACAATCACAATGTGTTAAATAGACTAAACACCATGATTTTATCTATGGATAATGTTCTTGCTATGGCCCAAGGCATGCAAAAAGATCTTACAACAAGACTTAGTACTGCTGGTGACTCCATCCAACTTACAAATCTTATTAGAAATACTTACTTACCTACCATTGAAAATTCTTTGAATATAAATCTTGAAGGTAAATATTTATTCTCAGGAACAGCAACAAATATTGAACCAGTTGTACATCTTAGCACAACAAGTAATGTATTAAATGGAACTGCTACTAGCAATTATTATCAAGGCAATGATACAATTCTCAATGCTCAAGTAACTGATACAATAAATATTAATTACGGCGTTACTGCCGATAATCAAGTTTTTCAGGATTTAATAGCCTGTGCCAATAACTTAATTACTGCTGACAAAAAAAATGACACTAAAGCACTTTCAGAATCTATGGATACTATTAATAAGATCGTGACAGATTTGACATCTCTTAGATCTAATATGGCAAATAATACAGTTACCATTAATTCTGCTAATACTAGTTTTCAAAATCAGAAATTAACTATCACCCAAATTATAAGCGAGGCTAATGATACTGATTTTCCAACCGCTATGATTAAGGCCTCTAGTAACACTAATATTTTAATGGCGTCTTTTAAACTACTAAACATGATGAGTCAACTGACTCTGGTAAATTACATCGATTTATAAAAGGAGAATTTATGCGAAATATAATCTCTGCTGACATAGTTATTGATCGTATCATAGCTTGCGAAGAAAATGATAAAAAACAAATTATGAGTAGATTTGGTTTGATCAAAATTGATTTAAGCAAAACCATCTTATTCAATAATGGATTACTTGGCATGGTTGATAAGATGAGTTTTTGTTTGGCTAATTTTCCTCAAAATACTTACGGTAATTTTAAAGTATTGCAATCGACAGAAGATGATAATCTGTCCTTTATTATTTTGCCCCTAGGCTCCATTGAAGAGGCATCTCATTATATTAATGAGGTGGATTTACTGGAGGCAATTAATTATCTAAATATAGAAAAGGAAAATGTATCAATATTATTGATCACCTCAGTGCACCAAAAAATCGACGAAGAAGGTAATAAATTTTCTCAAATATCAGTAAATATGAAAGCTCCCCTGATAATTGATAGTCTTAATTTTACGGGAGTTCAACATGTGTTTTATAATGATATATATAAAACTCAACATATAATAACTTAAATCAAGCAATGACTTACAAAATAAAACAAAGTAAGATAGTAACCTCATTTAAATGCATTGGAGCTGAATGCTCAAATAATTGTTGTCAAAATTGGCAGATGCAACTCGATGTAACTCGCGCTAATAATTACTTAAAAGATCCCCTATTATCAGATTCCATAACTAAAAAAGACAATCAGTATGTAATGAAGCATGATGCAAATAATTACTGCGTTAAGCTTGAATCCGGTAGATGTGGCGTACATGCTAAATATGGTGAAAATTTTCTAGGAGATGCTTGTTATTTTTACCCTCGAATTGTTAGAAAACTAGGCAATCAAAATATCATGAGCGCTACTCTTTCCTGCCCTGAAGTAACTCGTATATTGCTTGAAAATGAAGCAGGTTATGAACTAGAAGATACAGATATAGCACGCATTCCTATTGTTTGTAAAGATTACCTACCGGCAGAATTAACAGAAGATGCAGCCCTTTTAATTCATAATTATTTTATAGAACATATTTTACAAAGTCAGGATAAAGATAGCGTTAGTTTATTATCAGAAATAATCACAGTGTCTAAATCTTTAGATTCAATTGCCAAATCATCTTGGATAGATGCAGTTCCATTCTTACTTGAAACTGCATCTACTCGTATCATTCCAGCAAAAATAGAAGCTAATGATCCTTTTAATATTATCAATGCTCTAATGCTAGTTATTCACTCATCTAAATTAAATAATAATATTTTAAATGAAGTATTAGCAACAATTGCAGAATCTCTTGAAATTACCATTGACCAAAAAAATCTAACTATCCAATATGGTCCAAATAGCATTGAATTATATGGGAAGTTAATGAATGATTCTCTTGGAGAAGGGGCTTTAAGAAAATATTTATATGCTCAAATCGCCTCTAATTTATTTCCATTTGCAGGTCTTGGTGCTAGCTTATATAATAAAATCTCAATTATTTCTTTAAAATTCGTAACTATAAGACTTGCTCTTGCTTGCCACAACAAATCTGACGAAGTAAAGGTGATACATTCTATTTCAAGATTATATGATCATCTACAATCAGATGAGTTACTCACCTCCATCTTCAATGATCTTAATTGGGCAAATGAGTCCAGATTATTGGGATTAGTAAGGGCTCTAGCTATATAGCAAGGATTTTATTTGGCGATATACTGATCCTCTATTACCACCTGTATAAACAACCTTATCTGCTTTGATTCTTTTTTTATGATCAGGCATTTGTAATTTTAATATTGATGATAACCTATCTTGAGTCATAAATTTTCTAGCCATAGCTCTTTTATTTTGCATAAATTTCGGAGCAGAAGCAACCACCACCTGGTCAAAATATCTTTGATAGTTTTTTTCAAATAATAATGCTATATCGCAGACTAATATTTTAGTTCTTTTGTATTTTTCTCTTCTGATAAATATTTCACGTTTTTTAGCAACTAAAGGATGAAGGATAGATTCTAATTTTTTGCGTTTCTGAGGATCGTTAAAGATTATTTGGCTCAAGATATTTTTATCGATTTTACCATCTACATAACATTCTGGAAATAATTTTGCGATTAATTCTGGTTGTTGTTCAAATATTTCCTTAACTGCCAAATCTGAATCATAAACAGCGACAGAAAATTGCTTGAATATATTTGCAATAAAAGTTTTTCCCATGGCAATGGAGCCAGTTAAAGCAATTTTTTTCACCTACGATATTAGTTTTTTTGCGGCCTCAATAGCCTCGTTTGTTACTTGCTCTCCAGAAATCATGCTGGCAATTTCTCTGATACGCTCCTCATAATTTAGCATCATTACTTTAGTATTAGTTTCATCACTTGTTTGACTTTTAAATACTTTAATATGGCTGTTGCCTTTACTTGCAATTTGAGGCTGATGAGTTATGGTTAGAACTTGAGTATTTTGTGCAATTAATAATAACCTAGAACCTACCGCATCAGCTACTGCTCCGCTTAAACCAGTATCGATTTCATCAAATAACAAAGAGGTTGCTTGATTAAGTCTAGATAGCACAACACAAACAGCTAACATAAAGCGTGATAATTCACCACCTGATGCTATTTTTGCTAAATCAGCTAGCGGCACCCCAGGATTAGGGCTGATCATGAAGGAGATTTTATCAAAACCATTTAACTTAATAGAATCCCTATCGCTATCGATGATAATTTTGAATTTAATATGAGCCATTTTAAGCTGCACTAATTCATGTGTTATTTCCTGCTCTAGTAATATAGAATTATCAGCTCTGATCTTAGATAGCTGGGACGCTTTTTGCTGATAATCTGATTTGAGTTTTATAACTTTTTCTTCTGCATTGCTAATTTCTTGATCTTGATTATCAAGCGAGGATAATTTATTTTTAATTTCGCTCAAATATTTAGAAAAATTATCTGCATTAATCCCATGTTTTTTAGCGGCTGCCTTAATAGCAAATAATCTCTGTTCAACTTGATCTAGCTGTTCATTTTCATCATTGATTGAATTTAAGATATTATGAAGCTCAGATGTCGCTTCATCTAATTCTATGGTAGTTTTTTCTAGATAATCAATAGCCTTATCAAAGCTTACATGTGAAAAATTATTATTTCTAATTAGAGTTTTTTGCGCATTAATAATAGCAAGTCCAGCATTATGTTTAGTTAATTCAGATAAGCTATCATTTACTACATCGAGTAATTTTTCCTTATTCATTAGTATCAGGCGCTTATCGATTAGCTCTTGTTCTTCGCCCTCATACACATTTAACTTGGAAAGCTCAGTAAATACATGTTCGAGATAATCTCGCTCTCTTGCAATAGTGGTTAATTGTTCTTTGATATCTTTTAAATGGGCAGAAGATGCATTATAATCTTGATAAATAGAATTTAATTCTGATCTCAGTGGCTTTGTTTTAGCAAAATCATCAACAATATCTAGATAATAAGCAAAAGATAATAGTGATTGCTGCTGATGTTGAGAATATATTTCAATCAAATAATTAGCTATATCTTTTATGAAGGGGGCACTTACACCCACATCATTAAGATAGTTTTTGATTTTACCATCTTTCTCAATAACCCTTCTAATAATCAGCAAATCTTCTACTTCAATAGATAATTCTACTAATTTTTCTCGTACAATAAGATTTTTACTAATATCAAACTCAGCCGTTACTATCGTTTGAGCCTGCTCATTTCTGATAATTTTTGGTGGCTTTTCACCCAAGACAAATAATAAACTATCCAAAATTAAAGATTTTCCAGCTCCAGTCTCCCCAGTAATTACCGAAAGCTTCTGATCAAAACTAATCTGGGCCTGCTCAATTAGTAGAAAATTTCTAATATTTAATGATAGTAGCATTTATTTGTTTTTATTTAGCAAGTCATAGCTATATTGATACCAGCTGCTTGCAGGATAGTTAGCGCCTAGAATGCTTGCATATTTAGTTGCTTCATCAACTATTCCCAATGCCAAATAACACTCTACTAATCTTGCTAATGCTTCTTTTACATGGTTAGTGGTTTGATATTCTTTTATCACCTTATCATATCTATTAATTGCAGCTATAAAATCATTTCTAGCTTGATAGAAGCGAGCAATTTCCATTTCATTGCCAGCTAAATGGTCATTTACTAAGTCTAGTTTAAATTTCAACTCTCTTGCATAGTTACTATTTGGAAATCTTGCAATCACCTCACCAATAGCATTTTTAGATAATAAGGTTTGTTCTTGATCATGCTTACTATCAGAAATCTGATAGTAATAAGACATCGCCCTTAAATAATAAGCATAATCTATATCTTTATAAGCAGGGTGAAGCTTTACAAACTCATCTAATATAGCAAGTGTCATATCAAAATCTTGCTTTTCGTACCAACTATAAGCTTCCATTAACTTAGCCTTAGTTGCTAATTCGGAATAAGGATGTTCCACATAAATTTTAGCAAAACTTTCTGCCGCTAAGTCATACCTACCCTTGTTCAAATCGTTACTTGCTTGATTGAATAATATGTTTGGATCGGTTGGTAGCTCTTCTTCCTCTTTTTTATTAGCACAAGAGACAAGAATTAAAATCGCCAAACATAGTAGTAGTTTTGAAAGTAAGTTTTTCATATAGTCCATATTTTATAATTAATTAGTATATAATCTCCTTTATATAACAAAACTAATTAAAATAGAATATAAATATCGCCCAAAGCATAGCTCCTTATAAAAATATTTCAAAAAACACCATGCAAATATATTAATAATATATTAATATATTTGCTTTACCATCGCCATAGATAGTTTGTAATTGGTTTTTGATGGTATATTATAAATATGACCAGTATTGATTCAGCAGATCCTAGTAAAGTTGAAAATGCTATTACTCACGAGAGCATAGTAGATATTATCATTAACAATGATATTGACCTTATAGCTGGTCGTTACAAAATAGATCCAGACGCTCCTCTAACATCCTTTGGGGGCGCTTTTGCCAAAGCATATAATTGCATCAATTTAAGCGAAATAGATGATAGGCTGCTCTATGGATTAGTGTTTGATTCTCATATCAATCCAAGAATAAGTTTGATTGATTATTTTAAAACCAATGCTATTGAGCGCTTAGTAATACCAATAGAAGCTGAAGTAACAAATTTTTCTCTTGATAATAAAGAGCATTATGTAGCTATCATGGAATACCCTACTGGTATCAACCTAAAGGAATATATAGATATTAATGGCCCTTGTTCTTTAAGTTTTTTTAAAAAAAATATATTATTGCCTGTAGTTAAGATCTTACAAAATTTTGAAGCAATTGGAGCTGCTCATGGTAGAATAAATATAGAAAATATATTTATTAACCCAACCAACAACATTGTAATGGTTGGAGAATGCTTTTCTGATGCTCCATTCTTTTCACAAAAAACAGTATATTGTCCTCTTGAAATTATAGACTGCCTACCAATCACAAGAGGAACAACTAATGTTGTTGCAGATTACTACGCCCTAGGCGTAGTTTGCTATATGATGCTTAGTGGCAACTATAACTCAGCATCATATAGCTTAGAAATGTTATTACAATCAAAAATGGAGCAAGGGTCTTATACTGCTCTAACCAGCTCTAAGAAAATATCCAATGAAGCAAAAGTGCTTTTAAAAGGATTGCTTAATGATATCGTGACAGATCGATGGAGATCCAAACAGATTTATGAGTGGTATAATAATCAAATTACAGCTTTGAATGTGGTTCGTATGTTTAACGAAGCAACAAGATCATTGTCCTTTAATGATAAAGATTATTATACTTGCCATTATCTTGCTCATGGCTTGCAAAAAAGTTGGTCCTTAGCTAAAAAATTTATTTTAGAAGATAAGATCGTTGGATGGATTGAGCGCGCTATTGGAAACGCCGATGTTGCTGAAAAATTAGAACGTATCAGCAATATAGGTCGCTACGAATCCACCAATTCCGTACTAGTAGGACAAGAGGAATTATTAGTCAGATATTTAGCAACTCTAGACCCGACAGGCCCTCTTAGAGTTAAGGATTTTTCAATGTCTATAGAAAGCATGCCTTTGCTTATTCTTTATGGCTTTGCTAGAAATAAAAAAGAATATTTAGAGAATGCTAAAACTATCCTTAAAGGATGTTACTGGAGATTTTTTGTAATAAAATCACTTGATAGAAGGATAAATTTAAACAATAAGCTTTATGATATCATGGATAGGCTTAGGGAATTTTTTGATAAAGACGTTGCGGGATTTGGGATGGAACGATGCTTATATGAATTAAATCCTAATGCTCCATGTCAGAGCGAAATTTTTAAGGATAAAATGGTTTTCACAGTGAATCAGATTTTACAAGAGCTAGATGTTCAGGCATCTTTAGGCAATAATAAAATTATGGATCGCCATATCTCTGCTTTTATATTGGCTAAATTACATATAAACAAAGAGATGACATTGCCAAGCCTCGCTAGATTTCCATTGCTAGCAAGAAGGAAAGAATTAATATCATTAGCTATTTTAGCTGTAGCTCAAAAAACTACTGGGACTAAGGTCTTAAAACATTTGGCCAAGGCTTGTATTGTTAATTTAGACCCAGTTATACTGCAAATTCGTAATAAATCTACCAGAGCCGAATTAATTGAAAGAATCACAGATTTGTCACAAAAAAGCACCTTGACTAATTTATTATCTGTAGTTACCGACCCTAGTATATTTCAAAAAGATTTAAATGAATTTGATCGTGCAAAAAAACTATATAGAAAGTTATTTTTTACTAAACAACAGTTGTTTGACGGCGCTAAAATGGACGAGCTAGGTTATCGGTATGGTTTAAAAATATGCGTGATAGTATCATATTTATTTTATTCAATTATGCTTATTTACCTGCTTACTAAGTAACACCTTGTAATATGTTGATATATAATGGCTAATAATATACCTAATAAAAAAAGTGGCGCGAAAGTTTTGATGTATAGTATCAGGCTACTAATAGTTATTATTAGTTTCGCTATTTTACTTATATCACGTTATGCATTTACCTTTTTTATCATTGCTATCTTACCAAGCCTTGCTTCGTTCGCTATAGATAAAAGACTAAATAAATCTGCATCTAGTACTATCTGCGCTTTCAATTTAATGGGAGTATCACCTTATATATTCACCTTATGGAGAAGCGGAGGTATAAATGAGATGTCACAAACCTTTATTATTAATCCCTTTGTATGGATTTCAATCTATGGAACAACTTCTATTGGTTGTATGATGCTATTGTTATTACCTAAAATTACTTCACACCTTTTTAAAATCAAGTCAGCGCACAAACTAGTGCAAATAGAACAAGAAATGAAGGATATGGTTGAGTTATGGGGCGATGAAGTTATCAATAAGAATTAAATTTCTTATTATCACTTGCGATGTCTTTGTATCTTAATTAAAAATTAACAATATTGAATTATGATTTTAGAATAGTGATTAGTTTTTAGAAAGCTTAAACATTGACAATATTATATTATTTCGGAGCTTGAATTATGGCCGTTGACATGAACATGAACATACTGATCGTTGATGATTATAAAACTATGTTGAGAATTATTAAAAATCTTCTTTCGCAACTTGGTTTTAATAATGTTGAAGAGGCTACGAGTGGAGCGATAGCCTTAACCAAATTAAAAGAGAAAAAGTTTGATTTAATTATTTCTGATTGGAATATGGATCAAATGACAGGGTATGATTTATTAAAAAGCGTTAGAGCAGATCCTGATTTTAAAAACTTACCTTTTATTTTGATAACCGCTGAGAGTAAAACAGAAAATGTAGTCGCTGCTAAAGCCGCTGGTGTAAATAACTACATTGTAAAACCATTTAATGCAGAGACTTTAAAAACAAAGCTTGTATCAGTGCTCGGAGCATTTTAATAATAATATTGGAGAGAAGCGATGAATGATTTAGGTAAGATTTTATTCGACAGGTTAGAAGAAATAAGAATTAGCAATAATGGTAAAATCGAGCTTAGCGATGTTGACTCATTAATAGCTGGATTTATGGATACTATCAAAGGTCACATATCTTCTCAAAGTGATATTTTAATATTTAATGAAATTGAGAAAATTGCTGAACAGATTAAAAAAGTAAAACAAGAAGTTGTAGAATTAGATCCTAATTCTATTGGCGATACCTTTATACCAGGTGCTGCGCTAGAATTAAATGCAGTAACTCGCGCAACAGAACAATCAACAAATATTATTTTAGATGCTGCTGAAGTGATTCAAAACACAGCTTTGAAAATGGCTGATAAAGAATCTTCTCAAATCATAGTGGATAAAGTGACAGAGATATTTGAAGCATGTAATTTCCAAGACGTAACAGGTCAAAGAATTGCTAAAACTTTGAAAGTACTTGAAGAAATTGATGGCACTATTTCTGTTTTAATCAAATCATTTACTAAGAACAAACCAAAAGTAGCAGCAGCCCCTATTGATTCAAAAAATGTTCATACTAATGTAATAAAAGATTCTGATTTGCTTACAGGACCACAAATTGATGCTCCATCGCAAAGTCAAATAGATGATTTATTCAACCAATAGTAAATGTAAAATTTACTATTTGCCATGCATGAAGAAAAAATCATTGAAATTGAGTCAGCAAGCCGGACGGATTACTCATCCTTACAAATATCATTATATTTTTTCTTATTGATATTTTTTATATTACTAAATTATGTACAGCCCAACAAAACTAGCAATCCAGCTCAAGTTATATCAAGCATAAAACAAAGCTTTGGAAATAGTCATCGTCCAAAAAATATTATTTTGGATAACAAACAACAATCAATCAATGGCATCACTTTATTTTATAAAACAAAAATGCTGGACATCATACCAACTAATTTTGAAATATTAGAAATTAATGACGGCTTAACAATAGCAATGAAAACCGATACAAGCTCTTTTTTTACAAATAAATCTTCTGATATTAATGAGTTACAGCAATTTTTTCTGTCAGATCTTGCAACATTATTGTCCCATAAAGTACAAAATACCAAAATCATCACTCAAATAATGTTAGGAACAAGCGACTTAACATCTAATAATTCTGAGCTAAGGATAAATCTTGATAGAATAGCAGCTATTAGCGATTATTTAGCAAGAAGTGGGGTTGATATAGAGACAATAGAAGAGAAGGTTTTAGATAATGCGCATAATCTGCTAGTGATTTCTTTGAAATTAGTAGTTTATTAATTATGTTAATATATAGTATATATTTGAATTTGGACAGGGCAGCACGCTTCTAAATAATGAACGTTTAAGTTAATCATCCGCGTGGCACGTCATCCTGGAGGGAGATTTTTCTAAAAGAAAAATCGACCGATAGGATCCATAAAATTGCTAGCATAACCAATGTGTTAAAAGATTAAAGATGGATCCTATCGCTTCAATTTATCGTTTTCAAAGATAAATATCGCTCCAGGATGACGTGCGGCGCAGAATATTCGCTTTATTTTATTAGGCTGTTTTTTAGAATTGCGCCACCCCGAGTTTAAGGATAAGAAAGCTACACCCTTCACGATTGACTTTGGGTATATAATTATGACCAG
Organism: Candidatus Arcanibacter lacustris; assembly: GCA_000970895.1. Classification (GTDB taxonomy): domain Bacteria; phylum Pseudomonadota; class Alphaproteobacteria; order Rickettsiales; family Arcanibacteraceae; genus Arcanibacter; species Arcanibacter lacustris. The sequence continues at coordinate 7,107 of JYHA01000087.1, read as the reverse complement.
GAGGACTATATGAAAAAATTTTCAATACCTTGTGATTTTAATGGCGTACAATCACCATTTACAATTTATATTGGAGATCCAGAGCCAAAGCATCATCCTTTGCATTTTCAAGCAGATTGGTTATCTCGCGAGAGGGGTGGAACAATTCCTGCCAATGTGATGGATAGCGTAGCAAAATTAAAAGATTTATCTGAAAAAAATAATGTTTCTTTTGAAGAATTATGTGTATATGCTTTAGGAGCAGCACAACAACAAGAATCTGAAGAAGCTTCAGAGGAAAATGATGAAAATGCAGAAGAAGAATTAGGAGAAGAAGATACAGATGCTCCTGAAGAAACATTGGATGAATTGAGTGATGAATCTTTAGAAGATTCTGAAGAATTAACCGATGAACTCTTAGAAACTCCAGAAGGAGAGAGTGATGAATCTTTAGAAAATCTTGATGAAACTTCAGATGAATTAGGTGAAGAATATTTAGAAACTTCCGAAGAAACAATAGATGAAAATAATGAAATAAAGGACGAGACAAAGAGTGACAAACCAACCTCAGGCGGATAAACAATCAACTACAAAATTACTGACAGAAATTATACCAATTTTACTATTTTTTGCCCTATATAAATATAAGGGCATGATCTGGGCAACCGGAAGCTTAGTCATCACCACTATCATTGCCACTTGCATTAAATATAAGCATGAAAAGAAGATAGTCACTGTTTCAACAGTATCATGCTTATTGCTAGTCATCTTTGGAGGCATTACAATCTACACCAAAGATGCTAGCTTCATTAAGATGAAAGTTACAGTGATAAACTTAATTTTTTCTATAGCTCTTTTTGGAGGGGCGGCATTTAAAAAAGGCTTGGCCAAATATATTTATGGCGAAATGATAGAATTAAGCGATAAAGAATGGCTAAAAATATCCCTTAGATGGGCGGTGTTTTTTCTAGCACTAGCCATCTTAAATGAATTAATTTGGCGCAATTTATCTGAAGATTTCTGGATCAAGTTCAAGGTTTTTGGCATGATACCATTGACTATGATTTTTGCTTTATTACAGATTCCATCTGCTTTTAAGAAAAAATAATATTGACTTTACGAAAGGATTATTCTAGGTTGTCTTAACTTGTTTGCTTATGGCGGGCGTAGCTCAGTTGGTAGAGCCCCAGTTTGTGGTATTGGTTGTCGCGGGTTCGAGACCCGTCGCTCGCCCCATAAGTCTAATATAGTTTCTTTAAACTCGCCACTATATCTTCATCTTCAGAAGTTTTAATATCAGCTGCAATTGACCCATCTTTTAAAACAATAATACGATCTGCTATTTTGCTTAAAAAATCTAGATCATGAGATGCAATAATCATAGTCATTTTATCGTTACAAACTGATTTTAGTAAATCTACAATATCATCAATAGTTGCCACATCCAAACCTGAGGTAGGTTCATCACATAATAACAAATCAGGTTTCATCATTAAGCTTCTTGCAAGTGCCACCCTTTGCTTTTGTCCCCCTGATAATTTTTGAGGATAGAAATATTTTTTATCAATCATCCCCAATTTATTCAAAAGATCATCAATTTCAGCATGATAACTCGTGCTTTTATTTACTTGTTTAGGAGCATAAGATAAGTTTTCAAAAACATTCATATGAGGAAAAAGTTGAAAATCCTGGAACATAAAACCAACTTTATGATCATAACTAATGTCACCACGATCTATGGTTTCTAATTTTTGAATGATTCTAAGTAATGTTGATTTTCCACCACCAGAAGGCCCTGCAAGACCCACAATAGTACCAGTATCAATAGTTAAATTGATGTTTTTTAAAATTTGATGATCAGCAAAAGCCTTACTAACATTATTTATTGTAAGCATATTTCCCCTCTATTTTTTTTCCAATATATTCAATTAGTAACACCAAGCTATAATAATAAATAGCAGCAACAGAGAGTGGCAGGAAATAAGTAAATTGTTCTGATGCTACTGATTGCGCTCTTCTCATCAAATCCATACCACCTATCGTACTGATTAGGGCCGTTTCTTTAAGCAAAGTAATTAATTCACTAGTTAAAGATGGCAAGACATTACGAAATACTTGTGGCAAGATAATATCACGCCACATTGGTATGGTTTTGATTTGCAAGGTTTTAGCAGCCTCAAACTGCCCCTTAGGCAAACTCTCAATTCCTGAACGAAGAATCTCTGCAATATAAGCTGAACTATTAAGACCAAAAGTAATAATACCAGCAGTGGCAATACTCAGCTTAATGCCTGTAATTCCTGGAAAAGCAAAGAAAAAGAAGCTTAATTGCAGGATTAAGGGGGTGCCCCTGATTATTGATATAAAACGATTAATTACAATTAGTGCGATTTTTTTAGCTCTTAATACTGAAATTATCACCCCAAAGACCATGCCAATTATAATCCCACCGAACATAAGCTCTAAGGACAATAACATCCCAGAACCAATAAATAATATATCTTCCTTACTAAAGCTGCTTTCATTAGGCTCTTTCGATCCACTCAACCATTTTTCTTCTAGCTTTTCTACCTCACCATTAGCTATTAGTTTTTTAAGCGCCTCATTAATATCTTTAGTGAGATCCGAATTTTTCTTTAGAGCCACTACAAACCCATCATCAGCTTTGGCAATAATTTGATAGCTAAGTTCTGGATTATTCAGAGCAAATGATTTTGCTTGATCAGCATCGATAATAACTGATTGAGAATAGCCAGATTTTAGCGATTCTATAGCTTGATTATTATTATCAAAGGTAATTATACGCGCTGAAGTTACGTTGTTTTTTAGCCAAATCTCCATGGTAGTACCAAGTTGACATGCTACTTTCTTACCCATCAAATCATCTTTATTGTTAATAGGATGTTCTTTTTTATAAATAGCAGCAAGACTTGCGAAATGATAAATATCAGAAAAATCAAAACTCTTCCGACGCTCATCAGTAACTGTAATTGCAGAAATCCCAGCATCAATATGATCATTATTTAAAGAAGCCAAAATGCTATTAAATTCCATTTCAGCAAATTTAACTTCCTTACCCAGCTCCCTTCCAATTAATCTAGCTAAATCAATATCAAAGCCAGATAACTGGCCATCTTTTTTAAATTCAAAAGGTGGGTAGTCAGGCGACACTCCAATTTTGATGATATTATTATTGCCAGATTCTTCCCCACATCCCGATAGAGATAAAACCAACCCGATCATAACCCTCATTATTATTTGCATATATTCCTTTGTTGCTTGCATATTTATAGATATATGCTAATATATGAGATTATATGCAATAAATCAAGGATAATTTATGAAATCTATAGAAATTGATAAAAATATTTTAATAATTATAGAAAAAGAAAATTGTTATGAGCAACAAGATATTATCAAATATTTAGCACAAGCAGGGATCAGCCTTATCCAATCCAACCTATCAAGGCGACTGAAAAAACTAAATATCATCAAGCGCGAAGGAAAATATCAAATTCTAGCAATAAAAACATCATCCAACTTAATCAAACATATTGATCTATCCCCTCCCAACATGCTAATCATCCACACCCAACCAGGCAATGCCTCTGCTATTGCCTCCAAAATAGACAGACAAAAAGAATCACTTAAAGGGATTTTAGGCACCATAGCGGGGGATGATACGATATTTGCTGCAACTAATGGCAAATATTCGTTGGAATTATTGAAAAATCAGATTTTTGCAATCATTTAATTAATAAAAATTTAATACAAACTATTTATAATAATCTTTGTTGAGTCTATTTAACTTGGTTAAAGCGAATAAGGCAATGAAATTTAAAATTAAATATTTAAATGCAAAAATTATCACGGCATTGATAATAAGCTTAGCAACTGGCTTTTTTATTTTGAGTGCATTTCAAATCCACCAGCAGAAAAAAGATATGCTATTGGATTTTACAACCAATGTCACATCTATAACTTCTATGCTAGATAAACAACTATCTGACGGAGTAAGAACAAAAAATTCTGATAATATTAAATTATCTTATAAGGATTTGGTTGAAGATCCAAATTCAATAGTCAGCGCTATAACAATATATGATACTGCTAACAATCAATTAAGTAGCTATGAATCTAGTAATTTTCCTAAAGCAGATTTAGCCTCCTTATGGAATAATTTTAAAAACATCGATCAAAATACTACAAAATTTGACTTACCAGATCATTATGTATTAATCAAAGAAATCAAAGCAGATAATAATGTGGTGGGTTATTTAGAGATATCTTGGAGCAAGGAGAATGTTTTAGGAAAAGTTAGCGAAAGCGCAAGTAATTTATTATGGGTGGTAATAGTCATGCAAAGCTTCATGATTATACTGCTTGGTACATTACTTAGAATTATCGTAACCAAACCTATTATAAGAATTACTCATGCTATGAATGAATTAGCATCTGGAATTACCAACATTGAAATACCTTTTTTAACTAGGGATGATGAAATTGGCAGAATGGCTTATGCACTAAATATCTTTAAGGACAATGCCATTAAGAGCATAGAATTAGAAAAAGAAGCAGATGCTAAGGAAAAATTACAAAGACAAGAGATAATTGATAAAATTATTGGTGGTTTCCAGAAAAAAATTGTTAGATCCTTCGAAGCTTTAAGTAGTTCTTGTATGGGTCTTGATAGTATTTCAGATAGTATGAAAAACACCGTGATGGTTTCTTCTGAAAAATCGGTTAGAACGGTTGATAATGCCGATAAAATGAACCAAGAAACGCAAATGGTAGCATCAGCTATAGTTCAGATGTCAGCATCAATTCAAGATATCAATCGTAATATGATGAGTAGTAACGAGAGTTTTGTTGATGCGGTTAAAAAAACTGAAGCTATTGATAAAATTATCCAAGAATTAATCAATGAAACCAAAAAAATAACCGCCATTATCGAAGCAATCGATAATATTTCTAAACATGTGAAATTACTATCCTTAAATGCAGCAATTGAGGCTGAAAGAGCTGGAGAATACGGCAAGGGCTTTGCAGTTGTAGCAACCGAAATTAAGGATCTTGCTTGCCAGACAGAAGAATCTACTAAAAATATTTACGTGCAGGTTAGGGCCATTGATAAAGCCAGTATGGATGTGGTAACTTATTTAAATCCTGTTAAAACTTCAGTAAATCTCATTAAAGATGTATTTAATCAAATTGCCAACGCAATTAAAGAACAAGAGATGGCTACTAAAGAAATGTCTAAAACCATGGATAGCTTTGCTACCTCGGTCAAAGAAGTATCTTCTGATGTTAGAGATGTGGGCGATTCTTTTGGCGATGTAGAAGGCGCTTCAGAGCAATTAAACGATGCAGTGCAAATCATATCTGAATTATCTACATCGCTCGATAGCGAGGTTAAAACCTTCTTCCAGACTATAAAGGATACAGTTTAAATGTTTAGATCAAAAAATGGAGGCTTCACCTTAATTGAACTTTCCATAGTGATGGTTATAATTGGCTTGTTAATAGGTGGAATATTAGTTGGTCAATCTTTAATAGAAGCGGCTAACGCTAGATCCTTAGTAAATCAAATTTCTAGCTATAGATCGGCATTGACTATTTTTTCTAGCAAGTACGGTTACAATGCTATACCAGGGGATTTTAACAATGCCAGCTCGTTTATAGTAGGGGCAAATAATGGAGATGGAAATGGAAAAGTCGGATATATGGATGGATGCCTCGACACACCGGTTGCATGCAGTGGCACTGGCACTATATAGTGACCCCATTTGTCAAACCATTTTTTAAAAGTTAATCCGTTTTTTTCACCTTTGGGAAAAAAGATTATCTTTTCCGGAGCCGCCCCTACAAAATAGGGCGGCTCCAGAAAAGATCATCTTTTTTGGAGCCGCCCTTTTTAATCACTTTTTTTCATGCCATAATAAACTTCCCTTGGTGTTTTGTACAATAAAGCTTGATGAATCCTTTCATTATTGTACCATATTACAAATTCATTAAGTACTTTTTCTAATTCTGCTACAGTTTCTGGTTTGTAATAATAAACAGCCTCCTGCTTTACAGTACGCCACAAGCGCTCCACATGAATATTATCAAAGCATCTTCCCTGATGATCCATACTGATTGCAATCTTATTAGCAATTAATATATTAATAAATCCATTGCTTGTAAATTGACTCCCCTGATCAGTATTAAATATTTCTGGACGGGCCGTCACTAGAGAATTTTTAAGTATTTCCACATAAAAATCAGCCTCTAAACTATAGCTTAACCCATATGATACAATATATCTACTATGTAAATCAATAATAGCTATAAAATACATAAATTTATTTTCTACCCAAATATAAGTAATATCACTACACCATACTTGATTACTCCTTGTAATATTTACATTTTTTAGTAAATATGGGTAAATTTTATGTAGCTCATTTTTAATGGTAGTATTAATCTTTTTCTTTGGATACAAGCCCTGCAATCCTAGATTTTTCATCATTCTTTGTATTTTTTTCTTATTAATAATCAATCCCTTAACTAGTAATGATGCATGAATTTTTCTATATCCATATCTACAATCAGAATTACCATAAATTTCTAAAATCTCATTAGCTATAAAATTATCATCACTAATAATTGGTTTATAGTATATTTTTGACCTACATACCCCTAAAAGCCTCGCTTGATGACGAACAGATACTTCTTCATCTAAGGGATCTAGCATCGCTAATTTCAGCTGGTAATCTATTGTTTTAACTTTTTTTTAAAGAAATTATTTTCAACCGTAATTTCGCCAATAATTTTATGTAATAAATTGATTTCCTCCTCTTTTGCTTTTAGTTGCTTGTTTTTTTCAGCCTCTGGTAAAAAAATTTCCACAGCAGATTCAACCAGCTTATTTTTCCAACTATGCAAATTAGTTTGTGGTACTTTATATTGGGCACTTACCTCTATAACACTCTTTTGCTCTTTTAATAATTCCAATGCTATTTTAGCCTTGAATTTTGCATCATATTGTTTCTTCATTACCATATTACTCTCCTTGCAATTTAATTTTAACATAAATTAACTCGGATTAACTAATTTTTTTTGGTACTAATTTAGGGGGTCACTATA
>JYHA01000086.1 GCA_000970895.1 Candidatus Arcanibacter lacustris | reverse complement strand
ACAGTAGCATGTGAAGGTGGTGGAATCACTGGTGTTATGCCATTTTTGCTAAGGGCTTCTACTCCATCAATGCTATAATATCCCCCGTCAGCAATCACTTCTCCTACATTTAAATTTTTTAGGAGTAATAAGCGTTTCCATCACGCTAATATCACTAGTTTGATTATCTGTTAGTTCTGAAGCATACATCTCCATGTTCTCATCAATTGAAATATGTAATTTGCGCCAAGGCCTGTTTTTACAGGGTTTATTGTATTTTTCTTCGTACCAACCACTAGCATTATCAAAATTCATACCAGTGCTGTCTAAAATTAATGAAACATCTTCTCCTTCTTCTAGTTTTCTTACGACTTTATGACAGTAATGCTTAACTTCTAGTTCAAGACTAGCAAATAAATCACTTAAATGACCAAAGCTTGGAACTGTTATATCAAGATCCTTACCTTGCCATAAATCTTCGAAATAACCAGTAATTTGGCGCATCGGGAATTTTAATAAGCGGTAAAAAGTATAAATCAGCATGATATAACTCTTGCTATAATAATCTTCTCTGCCAGAGACTCCCCTCCTATATGATTCCTCATTAATAAACTGAGATTTAAGGTCGCCACTAGGAAAATAAAGACTTAGCTTCCCTCTCTTTTTTAAAGCTTTATTATATTCAGAATTATTAGCTACTTTGTATTTTGTCTTGCTTCTTGGATTTTTACTTGGATTTTTTAACTTTTCTTTGTAGGGCATAATGAATTCTTAATTAATTTTAATAGTTCGTTAAATCTATATTATTTTTAAATAAAATTCAACCCCCCTACCGAACAAAGCCCTTTAGTAGTTACGATTATCTGGTGTTAAATTAAATATTTAACACCATTAAATAATTATTAAATATTTTTATTTACAATAATTAATTAATATGTTAATATATGCAATTAATTAACAAATATTAACTATGAGGAGTAAGATGGAAGGTTTTAAAAGATTTGATAGTGCAATATTCGAACAAGAAGGGGTTGATAAGGTTGAATTTTATCAAAATATAAAAAATATGTTTACTTACAGGTCGTGGACTTTTAACAATTTTAATAAATTTATAAAAGACATATGTAATGTAGAACAATGGTTTTCTGACAATAAAGATCTTGCAGAATATAAAATTCCAGCTAATACCCATGTAGTATATTTCACTTCAGATAAAAATCCAAACTCATGGAAAGAACTTTATATTAATAAATATCTTAAAACTAACGAAAGATTAAATAAAGCAGATTCTAATTTCGTTCACTATATTTGGACTAATAATCCTGGATCAATTCCTGAGCAAGTCAAATCTTCGGCTGGGGTAATAGTAAAAGATTTAAATGAATTTAAAGATCACCCATTAATACCTAATTTAGAAGATTTATTAAATAAAGGACAAACTAATTGGAAGTTTTTTGTTGAAGCAAGTGATGTGATGCGCATAATATCTCAGCAAAAATATGGCGGAATCTATCATGATTTAGATTACGAGGTTTTTAAGGCTAAACCTCTAGTTAAAATGATGGAACTATTATCTTTTTTTGCAGGCACAGAAGAAGAAGGAAGGTCGGATTCGTTTATTGGTAATGCTTTTATTGCAAGTGCACCAAATCATCCAGTGATTAATGAAATGGTTGGGATTGTTAAAAGGAATCTGAATTTCGAAGAAGGGGTTCCCAAATATATTGTGATGCCTTATAATAAATTTGATAGCGTAATTTGCAGCACTGGCCCCATGGCTCTTACTATTGCATATGCCAAAGCTAAAGCTAATAATGATATTAATGATGATATGATTTTTCCACCAAGCGTTTTATATAGCGTGGATTATGCAAGAAAAGAAACAGCGCGTCATATGATTGGCAATCCACCAGCTCATTCTATTGGCGGAGATATGTTTTCAGGTTCTTGGGATGGAGGTGGATATGAAAAGGCTATTGATTATAATTTTGCTAGTGCTATGCAAAATAATAATAATATTTTATTTGAAAGCTTTTTGGGTGCAATCAAGAATCCTAATGATATTATTGATCAAATTAAAGATGTTAATAAAGAATCAGAATATTATAAGAAATCTATAGAAAAAGTTAAATCATTGATAAGCGATGCTGCTAATACTGATATTGATATTTTGATAAATCTATATAAACAAAAATCAATACCAGAAGTCTCCACATTAGTAGAAATAAGATTAGATGAGTTATTGCCTTTGGTTACTGCTCCATATGATTTGATTAGATTATACAAATTATTTCCTACTAAAGTCACAATACCAGAAGAATTCAATGTAGAAAACTATGAAGAGTTAATGAAGATGCAACCACTCGATGCTGCATTATATGCATTAGAGCTGGGTCATGTAGAAATTATTACTGATAAATTAATGGAGGAGCTTTATT
>JYHA01000085.1 GCA_000970895.1 Candidatus Arcanibacter lacustris | reverse complement strand
CTAACCATTTGATCAGAATGTCTTGGGTCAACACCGAGCTCTAAAACCACCTCTAAAGATTCATCAAATTTAGCAGTAGCATTTGATTTAACTAAATCAATCGCATCTGTTAAAGAATAGAAATTATCTCTCTTTACTTTTGAAGCTGCCGCTCTAATTCTTTTACCAGCACCTTCTTTTCTTGCATTTTTTTCGCTTTTTTTCATTTTCTTAATTCTCCACACTAATGCCCATAGACACCGCAGTACCAGCTACCATAGCAGCAGCGGCTTCTATATCATTAGCATTCATATCTTGAATTTTTTGCTTAGCTATTTCTAATACTTGATCAGAAGTAACCGAACCAACATTTGCTTTCTTACCAGCCTCACTAGAACCTTTTTGAATTTTTGCCGCTTTCTTTAAAAAATAAGATACCGGGGGAGTTTTAGTGATAAAAGTGAAACTCTTATCAGCATAAGCAGTAATAACCACAGGAATTGGCGTACCAGCTTCCATAGTTCCAGTAACAGCATTAAATTGCTTACAGAAATCCATGATATTCAAACCACGTTGTCCTAATGCCGGTCCAATTGGCGGAGAAGGATTGGCCTTACCTGCTGGGATTTCTAATTTTATATTTGCAATTATTTTTTTCTTCATTTTATTTCCTATACTTTATCTACTTGTGTATATTCTAACTCAACAGGAGTCGATCTACCAAAAATAGAAACAGAAACTTTTAATCTCTGCTTCTCGAAATCCACCTCTTCAACATTCCCTACAAAGGATTCAAAAGGACCATCAATAACTCTTACAGATTCACCGACTTCAAAAACAGTTACATTTTTACTTTGTACAGCACCTTCTTCTATCTGCTTAAGTATATTTTGCGCTTCAGCTTCAGTAATGGCTTGTGGCTTACTAACAGCACCTAAAAATCCACTAACTTTTGGTGTATTCTTAACTAAATGCCAAGTTTGTTCATTCATTACCATTTTAATCATCAAATAGCCAGGTAAAAATTTTCTTTCTACGCTAACTTTTTGACCCCTTCTTACTTCAGTAACACCTTCAGTTGGCACGACCACCTGATCAAAAAGATCTCCCAACTTAGCTTTATCAGCTAACTCTTTAATTTTTTGAGCTACTTTTTTTTCATGTCCTGAAACAGCATGAATAACATACCATTTAAAATTATTCTCAAACATCAACTAAATACCAACCTTTAACATGATTTGAACTAAATAATTTATTATAGAATCCATCAATAAAAAAAACAGCGAAGAAAGAATAACCATAACCACTACCATAATAGTAGAAGTTACAGTTTCTTTCTTCGTTGGCCAAATTACTTTAGCAGCTTCTTGTTTAACTTGATCTATAAAAGTTAAAACAGTTGATTTATTCATCAATACACCTTATTTAATTGGCAGGAGCGAGAGGCATCGAACCCCCAACCTCCGGTTTTGGAGACCGGCGCTCTACCAGTTGAGCTACACTCCTTCAAGACTAAAACAATCTTGATTCTTACTCTATAATTTTTGAGACGACGCCAGCGCCGACTGTTCTTCCGCCTTCGCGGATCGCAAATCTTAAACCTTCTTCCATAGCTATAGGAACTAATAATTGAATTGTCAACCTCAAATTATCACCAGGCATCACCATTTCTTTTCCTTCTGGTAATTTTACCGTTCCTGTTACGTCTGTTGTTCTAAAATAAAACTGTGGACGATAGTTATCAAAGAATGCTGTATGTCTTCCACCTTCTTCTTTTGACAGAATATAAACTTCTGCTTCAAAGCTTGTATGTGGAGCAACTGCACCTGGTTTTGTCAATACTTGACCACGTTCTACATCTTCTCTCTTAGTTCCACGTAGTAATACACCAACATTGTCACCCGCTCTTCCTTCGTCTAAAAGCTTACGGAACATCTCAATACCAGTACAGATTGTTTTAACTGTAGTTTTTAGTCCTACAATTTCAATCTCTTCTTGTACTTTAATAATACCTCTTTCAACTCTTCCAGTTACCACTGTTCCACGACCAGGTATGGAGAATACATCTTCAATTGGCATTAGGAATGGCAAATCAGTTGGACGCTCAGGTTGTGGAATATATGTATCTACTGCTTCCATCAATTTTAATACCGCATCTCTACCAATAGTTACATTACTATCATCTAATGCTGCTAATGCTGAACCTCTAATAATTGGAATATCATCACCTGGGAAATTATATAGGCTTAGTAATTCTCTTACTTCCATTTCCACTAAATCTAACAACTCTTCATCATCTACCATGTCTACTTTATTTAAGAACACAACAAGTGATGGAACACCAACTTGACGAGCAAGCAAGATATGTTCACGAGTTTGTGGCATCGGACCATCTGCAGCTGATACTACTAATATAGCACCATCCATTTGAGCAGCACCTGTGATCATGTTCTTAACATAGTCAGCGTGTCCTGGACAATCTACGTGCGCATAGTGACGAGCTTTAGTTTCATATTCTACGTGAGCTGTTGATATTGTTATACCACGTGCTTTTTCTTCAGGAGCTTTATCAATCTGATCGTAAGCTGTATATGTAGCCCCACCAGTCTCAGCCAATATCTTAGTAATCGCTGCTGTAAGTGAAGTCTTACCATGATCCACGTGACCAATAGTTCCTATATTACAGTGCGGCTTATTTCTCTCAAACTTACTCTTTCCCATTTTTTATCTCC
>JYHA01000084.1 GCA_000970895.1 Candidatus Arcanibacter lacustris | reverse complement strand
AACTTATATTGCGGCTTATTTCTCTCAAACTTACTCTTTCCCATTTTTTATCTCCGATTTAATATTTAATAATTAACTAGCTTTAGACTTAATCTCATCTGCAATTGCCTGAGGCACTTGATCATAATGAGAAAAAATCATTGTATATTGCGCTCTACCTTGAGACATGGATCTCAAAGTATTAACATAACCAAACATTGCAGATAAAGGAACTGATGCATTAATAACTTGCGCATTACCTCTTGGTTCCATACCACTAATTTGACCACGGCGACTATTAATATCGCCTATAATATCACCCATATATTCTTCAGGGGTTACAACTTCAACTTTCATAACTGGCTCCAATAATCTTGGAGCAGCCTTTGCGATACCTTCTTTATATGCAGTTTTTGCTGCAATCTCAAACGCCATTACACTTGAATCCACATCGTGATAAGCACCGTCTATTAAGGTAGCTTTAAAATCAATCATAGGGAATCCAGCAACAACTCCCGATTCTTTTGCTGCAGTTAGACCCTTTTCAACACCAGGTATATATTCTTTAGGCACTGCACCACCAACAATTTTACTTTCAAATTGGAATCCTTGACCAGTTTCAAGCGGCTCAAATACTAATTTAATTCTAGCAAACTGACCAGCACCACCAGATTGTTTTTTATGAGTATAATCAATTTCAGCTGATTTTGTGATAGTTTCTCTATAAGCTACTTGTGGAGCACCAATATTTGCTTCAACTTTAAACTCTCTTCTCATTCTATCAACGATAATTTCAAGATGTAATTCACCCATCCCTTTAACCACCACATTGATCACAAATACCTGCAACTTTTGGGCTATTAGACTTTTCATTATAGGCCGCGCCACAATCAGCACAATTAAACCTACCAGAAATACGATCTATTAAAACTTGTTCATCAACCTTTAATTCCAATACAGCATCTATTTTTTTATCAATATCAGCAAGTAATATATCCAAGGCTTTGGCTTGTTCTATAGTTCTTGGAAATCCATCCAAAATAAAACCATTGCTACAGTCACCATTATTGAGCTTTTCACTCAACATATTAATAACTATCTCATCAGAAACAAAATCACCATTTTCAATTATTGATTTAATCTTCAAACCAATTTCAGTACCTTCATCAACTGCTTTTCTCAGTAACTCTCCAGTAGAAAGCTTAGGCACATTTAATAACTTCTCAAGCATCAGAGATTGAGTACCCTTACCAGATCCTGGAGGACCTAAAAAAATCAGATTCATAGCTTTTTGTCTCTTAACTTAGCTTTCTTAATCAACCCTTCATATTGATAACTAAAGAGATGAGTTTGAACTTGAGACATAGTGTCAATTACAACATTTACCACGATCAAAATACTAGTTCCACCAAGATAAAAAGGAATAGTATAATGAGCCATTAAAACTTCAGGTAAAGCACAAACAACAGATATATAAAAAGCACCAATTACTGTAAGTCTTGTTAAAATAAAATCAAGATAATCAGCTGTGTTTTTACCAGGTTTTCTGCCAGGTACAATTCCACCATATTTTTTTAAATTATCAGCAGTCTCTGTTGGATTAAATACAATAGCTGTATAGAAGAAACAGAAGAACACAATAAATGAAATATATAATAAAATATATAGAGGCTTCCCATGAGCTAAATAAGATGTAATAGTATTTAAGATACCAGAAGCATCATTTTTTGTAAAATTAGCAATAGTTAAAGGAAACAACAATATCGCATTAGCAAAAATTGGCGGAATTACACCAGAAGTATTTAACTTCAATGGTAGATGAGACCCCTCACCTCCATAAATTTTATTGCCAACTTGACGCTTTGGATATTGCACCAAAATTCTTCTTTGAGCTCTTTCCATGAAAACTACAAAACCAATAAGCCCTACTACAAAAACAAATAGTAACAAAACTAAAAATGGTGATATAGCGCCCGCTCTACCAAGTTCTAATAATTTTATAATTGCACTTGGAAATTCCGCAACAATACCTGTAAAAATAATTAAAGAAGTACCATTACCAATTCCCTTAGAAGTAATCTGCTCACCAATCCACATTAGCAATAATGTGCCACATGAAAGACTAACCACCGTAGTTATTCTAAAGAACATACCAGGATCAGGAACAACAGATGCACCACCTGCAACTAATGCTTCTAAACTCACAGCAATACCAAATCCTTGGAAAGCAGAAAGAACAACAGTTGCATATCTTGTTAATTGATTGATCTTTTTCTTACCTGACTCGCCTTCTTTTTTGATTGCTTCTAATGTTGGAGATAGAACAGTCATAAGCTGCATAATAATAGATGCAGTAATATAAGGCATGATAGCTAAAGCAAATATCGACATCCTTCCCAAAGAACCACCTGATAACATGTTAAACATGCCAAGTATGCCTTGAGAATTTTGCGCAGCAATATCAGATAGAACAGAAGGATTGACCCCAGGAATAGGTATATAAGAACCTATTCTGCAGACAATTAAAGCCATAATAGTAAAAAATATTCTACTTTTAAGCTCATGGGCTTTAGATAAAATGGATAAATCAAAACCTGTATTAGAAGGATTAGCCATATTTTATAAAAGCCTTTATATCAATATATTAGGATAACTTAATTACATTGCCGCCAAGTTTAGCAACAGCTTCACTTGCAGCGTCAGATACGAAATCTACTTCTAAATCTACTTTAGAAGTTAACTCACCTTGAGCAAGTAATTTAACTCTTCTTTTTAGATTTTGAACTAAACTTGCTTCAACTAAGTTGCTCTTAGAAATAAGGCCCTTAGCTGGTAATTTACCATTATCGATAAAGATCTGAATTTGACCTAAATTTACGATATCAATTTTCTCATTATTAAGACTATTAAATCCTCTTTTAGGCAATCTTCTGTGAATTGGAGTTTGTCCACCTTCAAAACCATTAATAGCAACACCACTACGAGCAGTTTGTCCTTTACCACCTCTACCAGAAGTTTTTCCTTTACCAGAACCGATACCTCTACCCAATAATTTAGCTTTTTTTCTAGCTCCAGGATTATCTCTTAAATCAGAAATTTTCATTTTTAAAAACCTTTATATTATTTATCGCTTATTTACATTCTTGCATAACAACTAAATGAGAAACTTTCGTTACCATTCCTCTAATTGAAGCTGTATCTTCTAGTGTTTTTTGACGATCAATTTTATTTAAACCAAGCCCTATTAAAATAGCACGTTGCTTTTTATTTCTACCAATTGGACTTGCTACTTGAGTTACTTTTAACTTATTAGTTTTATTAGCCATGATATTTATTTCCTTACTTCAACTGATTCACGTCTTTCAATAATTTCACCAATTTTTTTACCGCGTCTTTCAGCTACTTGTTTTGGTGAACTTAAATTATTTAGAGCGTCAAAAGTTGCTCTAACCATGTTATGCACGTTAGAAGAACCAGTAGATTTAGCTACAATATCATGAACACCAAGCGCATCAAATATGGCACGCATAGGCCCACCTGCAATAATACCAGTACCAGGTTTTGCAGAACGTAACACTACTTTACCAGCGCCAAAATGACCTACTAAATCATGATGTAATGTTCTACCTTCTCTTAGGAAAACTCTAATCATTGATTTTTTTGCTTCTTGAGTAGCCTTAGTTTTAGCATCCATGACTTCTTTAGCCTTACCAAGACCAAATCCTACACGACCCTTACCATCACCAACAACTACAACAGCTGCAAAACTAAAGCGTCTACCACCTTTTACTACTTTTGCAACCCTATTAATTGAGACAAGAATTTCCTTGATCTCTGAATCACTATTTTGATTATTATCAGTTGAATGATTTTTTGCCATCACTTAAATATACTCCGCGCTATTAAATAAACTAATTAAAATTCTAAACCACCAAAGCGCGCAGCCTCAGCTAAGGCCTTAACACGTCCATGATATACATAACCACCTTTGTCAAATACTACTTGTGTAATATTAGCATCCTTAGCTCGTTTTGCTATTAAAGACCCTACTTTTTTTAGCAGCTTCAACATCAGATGTTTTTTCAATCGCACCCTTAATTTCTTTGTCTATAGTAGACGCAGAAACTAATGTTATTGAATTAAAATCATCAATGATTTGTGCATAAATATGATTATTTGATCTATAAACACTAAAACGAACTCTTTTGCCCTTATTTAGTTTTTTTATAGACAATCTTGTTCTTTCTTTACGACGTCTAAATAGCTGCAATGTTTTTAACATAATATTTTACCTAATTACTTTTTCTTGCCTTCTTTACGTATTATCTTCTCACCTTCGTGCTTAATACCCTTACCTTTATAAGGTTCTGGTTTTCTCAAAGAACGAATAAGTGCAGCAACTTGACCAACTTTTTGTTTGTCAGCGCCAGAAATAACAAGTAAGGTAGGCTTTTCACATTTTATTTCAATAGATTCAGGAATCAGATATTTTATTTCATGACTATATCCCAAAAACATCGTTAGAATTCTACCATCAACAGCGCAACGATAACCAACGCCATTAACTTCTAATCTTGCTTGAAAACCCTCAGTAACACCCTTAACCATATTAAAGATCAAACTTCTAGTAAGACCCCACATAGCTCTTGCGATTTTACTATCATTTGCAGGTTTTACAAATATTTTCTCATCGCTTTGAGTAACAGTTACTTCATTACGATAATCTAATTTTAATTCACCAAGCTTACCCTGAACATTAATATTATTTTCAGTAATATTAACTTTAGTGCCAGTAGGAAGTGGGATTGGTAACTTACCAACTCGAGACATTTTTTTCTCCTAAAATACTGTACAAAGAACTTCGCCGCCAATATTAGCAAGACGAGCATCATAATCGGACATAATACCACGTGAAGTAGATAATATTGATATACCAAGTCCATTATAATATGTAGCTAAATTTGCTATAGAAGAATAAACTCTTCTTCCAGGCTTAGAAACTCTATCAATTTTCTTAATTACGGGAATTCCGTGATTATATTTTAATTCAATTTTTATTTCAGAAATATTTTTTCTTATTTCTGTTGTCGAATATTCTCTAATATATCCTTCTGTTTTTAACACTTCTAAAACATCAGCGGATAATCTTGACAAAGGAGCTGTCACATAGGACAACTTAGCTCTTTGACCATTACGAATACGAGTTAGCATATCTGCTAAAGAATCTGTAAGCATGTAAATATCTCCTTTTTACCAACTAGATTTTGTCATACCAGGGATTTGACCAATCGCAGCTAGATCTCTCAAAGCTATGCGAGAAAGTTTGAACTTTCTATAAAATGAACGAGGTCTGCCTGATAATTCACACCTATTTCTTACACGGGTTTTAGCACCATTTCTAGGAAGAGCAGCTAATTTAATTTGCGCCTCAAATCTTTCTCTCATTGAAAGATCCCTGTCCATCACAACTGTTTTTAAAGCAGCTCTTCTAGAAGCAAATTGTTTAACTTTACGTTCTCTATTTTTTGTTTTTTTGTATTGAGCTTGTTTTAGCCATCTTAAAATATAATCCTTAAAATATTTAATTTCCAACAAATGGCAGATAGAAACCAGCTAACAACTCTTTAGCTTCTGCATCTGTTTTAGCACTCGTAACAATCGTTACATCCATTCCTCTAGTAACATCAACTTTATCGTAATGAATTTCCGGGAAAAGAATTTGCTCTTTTAATCCAAAGGAAAAATTACCATTTCCATCAAAACTCTTCATAGTAAAACCACGAAAATCTCTAACTCTAGGAAGAGCAATAAGTACTAGTCTTTCTAAATAACTATACATTTTTTGCTTTCTTAAAGTAACTTTACAACCAATATTCATATTTTCCCTTAATTTAAAGGTAGATATAGATTTCTTAGCTGAAGTAAGAACAGGTTTTTGAGCAGCAATAGCAGCCAAATCATTAGCGGCATTATTGATAATCTTACTATCTGCTACAGCTTCACCAACACCCATATTTATAGATATTTTCAAAATCTTAGGCATTTGCATTGGGTTAACATAATTAAACTTGCTTTGCAAGCTTTTTGTAATATGTTTCTCATATAAATCTTTAAAACGCATCATAATTACAACCTATTTATCTATTATTTCGCCTGATTTCTTAGCAAAGCGCACTTTTTTTTCCATCTTCTAAAATTTTATAACCAACTTTTGTCGGCAATTTAGTTTTAGGATCAATATGAGCTAAGTTCGAAATATGAACAGGCAATTCTTTTTTTACAATTCCACCAGCACTTGTCATAGATGCTTTTGTATGTTTAGATACAACATTAACACCAGATACTACAGCTTTAGATGTTTTAGTGATGATTTTAAGTACCGAACCTTTACTACCAGCATTCTTTCCAGTAGTAACAATTACTTCATCACCTTTTTTAATTTTAAATTTAACTTTAACAGACATTTTTATAATACCTCTGGTGCTAATGAGACAATTTTCATAAATTTCTTGGCTCTAAGTTCACGAGTAACTGGTCCAAATATCCTAGTTCCTACTGGCTCACCTTGCTTAGTAATAAGAACAGCGGCATTTTTATCAAATTTGATTAAACTACCATCATTACGACGAATTTCTTTAGCAGTACGAACAATGACCGCTCTATGAACTTCACCTTTCTTTACTTTTCCTCTAGGCACAGCATCTTTAATCGATACAACAATCACATCACCAATTGAAGCAATCATTCTATGCGAACCACCCAAAACCTTAATACACATTACTGACTTGGCTCCTGAATTATCAGCCACCTCAAGTCTTGTTTGCATTTGAACCATTTTAATACTCGTTTTTTAGTTTTTTAATAAATTATTACTTACTCTGTAACAACAAGC
Organism: Candidatus Arcanibacter lacustris; assembly: GCA_000970895.1. Lineage (GTDB taxonomy): Bacteria > Pseudomonadota > Alphaproteobacteria > Rickettsiales > Arcanibacteraceae > Arcanibacter > Arcanibacter lacustris. The sequence continues at coordinate 6,158 of JYHA01000084.1, read as the reverse complement.
CATTTTTTAGTTTTAGAGATAGGGCGAGATTCAACAATCTTCACTACATCACCAATTTTTTTAACATTATTCTCATCGTGAGCAGCATAACGTTTTGAATTTTTTACAGTTTTCTTGTAAATTGGATGCATAAAACGACGCTCGACTTCAACTATAACTGTTTTGTCACCCTTGTCACTAACTACAGCCCCTTGCAATATACGTTTAGGCATTATTTAACTCCCACTTACTTCTAATTTTCTTTTATTAATTACAGTCTTAATTTGAGCAATTGCTTTTCTTACTTGAGAAACTCTGCTTGTATTTGTCAACTGACCCGATGTTTTTTGAAAACGTAAATTAAATGACTCTTTTTTAAAATCTTTTAAAGACAAAGATAATTCATTATCGCTTTTACTTGTGATCTCAGATATTTTCATTTTAAACTTCATCCTCAATTCTTTTAACAAAACGAGATTTTACAGGTAATTTTGCAGATGCTTTAAGCAAAGCTTCGCGAGCAATCACCTCTGATACCCCATCTAATTCAAACATAATTCTACCAGGTTTTACACGGCAAGCCCAATATTCTACTCCTCCCTTACCTTTACCCATACGAACTTCAGCAGGCTTCATTGAAACTGGAACATCTGGAAAAATTCTAATCCATAATCTGCCCAATCTTTTGATGTGCCTCATAGCAGCACGTCTTGCAGCTTCGATTTGTCGAGCTGTTACTCTTTCAGGCTCCAATGATTTCAAACCAAATGATCCAAAAGCTAGCTCATTACCACCTTTTGCATTACCGTGAATTCTACCTTTATGAGCTTTACGATACTTAGTCTTTTTAGGACTCAACATTTTATTACACCTTTTTTATAAATTAAGCAACAATTTTAGCTTCTACTGGCTCAGGTTTTGATATTTCACCTTTGAATACCCAGACTTTAATACCAATTACCCCGTAAGTAGTATTTGCTCTAGCTATTCCATAATCAATATCAGCTCTGAGTGTATGTAGCGGAACTCTACCCTCTCTATACCATTCAGTACGAGCAATTTCAGCACCACCAAGTCTACCAGAACAAGCGATCTTAATGCCTAGGGCACCGAGTCTCATACTAGTTTGAATAGATCTTTTCATAGCTCTTCTAAATGCAATTCTTTTCTCTAATTGCCCAGCAATAGATTCTGCTATTAAAACTGCATCCATTTCTGGCTTTCTAATTTCAACGATATTTAGAAAAACTTCTGAAGAAGTGATTTTAGCAATTTTTTGCTTAATCTTCTCAATATCAGCGCCTTTCTTGCCAATCAATAAACCTGGTCTTGCAGTATATATAGTAATTCTAGCTTTTTTAGCCGGTCTTTCTATAATTACCTTGCTTATACCAGACTTTCCTAAACTTGTCTTAATATATTTTCTGATAATTAAATCTTCATGTAATTGACTTGCATAATCTTTTGTTGCAAACCATTGCGAATCCCACGTACGATTAATACCTACACGTAGACCAATAGGGTTAGCTTTCTGTCCCATTAGACTCCCTCACTTTCACGAACTTTTATTGTTAGGTTACTGAAAAATTTATCAATTCTTGCAGATCTTCCCTTTGCTCTTGGACGCATTCTCTTCATAAGCAATGCTTTTCCAACAATTGCTTCTGACACATATAAATCATCGACATTTAAATTATGATTATTCTCAGCATTAGCAATAGCTGACATTAAGCATTTTCTTACATCAATTGCAATACGTTTTTTCATAAAGCTTAATTGAACTACAGCATCAGATGCTTTCATATTTCTAATAAACCCAGCAACTAAGCCTAATTTTCTAGGACTAACCCTTAGAGAATTACATTTAGCTAGCGCTTCATTATCATTTAACATTCTTGGTGTTTTTGGCTTGCTCATTTACTAACTCCTTTTCGCTTTTTTGTCAGCGCCATGACCATAATAAGTTCTCGTTGGAGAAAATTCGCCTAATTTATGACCAACCATCTCTTCTTTAACAAGAACAGGTATAAATTTATGACCATTATGAACCCCAAAAGTAACACCCACAAACTTAGGTATAATAGTTGAACGTCTTGACCAAGTTTTTATAATCTGATTTTTACCAGATTGAATCATGGTTTCAGCTTTTTTAATTAAATAACCATCAACAAATGGTCCTTTCCATACAGATCTAGACATATAATGACTATTTCACTCCTTTTTTACGGACAATATATTTGCCAGTAGATTTATTTGAACGAGTTTTCTTACCTTTAGTAAGTTTACCCCATGGCGTAACAGGATGACGACCTCCAGAAGTTTTACCTTCACCACCACCATGCGGGTGATCGATCGGATTCATCGCAACACCTCTAACTATCGATCTTCTACCTAACCATCTCTTACGACCAGCCTTACCATAATTTACGTTTTGATGATCCTGATTTGAAACAGCACCAACAGTAGCCATACATTCAGCTCTAACTAATCTTACTTCACCAGATCTAAGTCTAATTTGCGCATAACCGGAATCTTTACCAACTAACTGCACATAAGAACCTGCTGATCTTGCAATTTGCCCACCTTTTCCCGCTTTCATCTCAACATTGTGAAGAATAGTTCCAACTGGAATATTTTTCAGTGGCAATGCGTTACCAGGTTTAATATCAACTTTTTCACCTGAGATAACTACAGTTCCAACAGCAAGACGTTGTGGAGCAATAATATATGATACAGTACCATCAGTATATTTAAGCAAAGCAATGAAAGAAGTTCTATTTGGATCATATTCGATTCTCTCAACTGTTGCTTCCATATCAAATTTATCACGTTTGAAATCAATAAAACGATAAACTTGCTTATGTCCACCACCTCTATGCCAAGAAGTAATTCTTCCTAAATTGTTACGACCACCAGTTTTTGCAAATCCTTTTGTCAAAGACTTAACAGGAGAACCTTTCCATAAGTCAGACTTATCAACTAATACTAGTTGACGTTGCGACGGTGTCGTTGGATTGAATTTTTTTAATGCCATTGCTATTTCACCCCTACAGTTACGTCAATATTTTGGCCATCATTAAGTGTTACGACAGCTTTCTTATAACTCTTTCTTTTACCAAGAATACCACGGAATCTTTTTACTTTACCAGCGATATTGATAGTATTAACTTTAGCTACAGTAACTTCGAATATTTCTTCTATAGCTTTTTTAACTTGCGCCTTAGTAGCATTAACATCAACTTTAAAAATATATTTATTTTGTGATACTAAGTTTGTAGATTTTTCAGTTACTACAGGACTTCTGATTAAATCGTAATTATCCATTATATCAACCTCTCCTGCAATTGAGCCACTGCTTTAGTAGTTAAAATTAAATTTTCATGACGTAAAATATCATAAGTATTCGCACCCATAGTAGGCAACAAATCAATATTTTTTAAATTTCTAACAGCCAATGCAAAAGCAGTATCTAAATCATTACCATCAATAAATAATACCGAACTTAAACCCATAGCTAGTAATTTTTCATTTAACACAGAAGTTTTAGCTTCATCAAGCTTAGCACTATCTAATATAAATAATTTTTGATCAGCTAATTTTGAAGATAGAGCTGTTTTTAAACCAAGAGCTCTAACTTTTTTTGGCATATCATAAGCATGACTACGAACTACTGGACCAAAAATTATAGCACCGCCTCTCATTTGAGGAGCACGCAAACTACCTTGACGAGCGTTACCAGTACCCTTTTGTTTAAAAGGCTTTTTAGTAGTACCAGAAATTTCACCAATAACTTTAACTTTATGGGTTCCACTACGAGCTTTTGCACGTTGCCACTGGACAACTCTATGTAATATATCTAAACGTATAGGAAGATTGAATATTGACTCAGGTAATTCAATATCTCCTACCGTTTGATTATCTAAATTTATAACATTTAATTTCATGATGTTCTCACAACTACAAACGATTTAAGAAAGAAGAGAGGCAGGATAAGGAGCCCCCTCAGGTAATGCTCTTTTTATGGCATCACGTACTATTATATAACTTCCTTTATGACCAGGAACAGCACCTTTTATAACAATGAGTCCTTTCTCACTATCACTTGCTACTATCTCTAAATTTTGGACAGTTACTTTATCTACACCCATATGGCCAGCCATTTTTTTGCCTTTGAAAACCTTACCTGGATCTTGTCTTTGACCTGTAGATCCATGAGAACGGTGAGATACAGAAACACCGTGAGTTGCTTCCAACCCTCTAAAATTGTGTCTTTTCATCGCCCCAGCAAAACCCTTACCGACAGTAACACCGCTTACATCAACATATTGACCAGGTACAAAATGCGTCGCTAAAATAGTAGAACCGACTTCAACCATCGCTGATTTATCATCCATTCTAAATTCTACCAATTTCTTTCTAGGCTCTACTTGATTTTTTGCAAAATGCCCCTTTAAAGGATTAGATAATTTATTTATTTTTACTTGCTTGATACCAACTTGCAAAGCGTCATAACCATCAACTTCTTTGCTTTTAGCACCAACAACCATACATGAATCTAACTTTAATAAAGTCACAGGGATTCTAACACCTTGCTCATCATATAAAGCTGACATGCCTAATTTTTCAGCAACAACACCTACTCTCATTTTATTCTCCTCCAACCAACTTAATTTCTACTTCTACGCCAGCAGAAAGATCAACTTTCATTAAGGCTTCAACAGTTTGCGGAGTTGAATAACCAATAATAATCAATCTCTTATGAGTTCTTATTTCAAACTGCTCTCTTGACTTCTTATCAATATGAGGAGATCTATTCACCGTAAACTTCTCTATACTTCTAGGAAGAGGAATTGGCCCACTAACTTCAGCACCAGTTCTTTTAACCGTACTAACGATCTCTTTTGTGGCTTGATCCAGAACAGCATGATCAAATGCTCTGAGTCTAATTCTAATTTTTTGGTTATTCATTTTTAACTCTTACTCTATAATTTTTGAGACGACGCCAGCGCCGACTGTTCTTCCGCCTTCGCGGATCGCAAATCTTAAACCTTCTTCCATAGCTATAGGAACTAATAATTGAATTGTCAACCTCAAATTATCACCAGGCATCACCATTTCTTTTCCTTCTGGTAATTTTACCGTTCCTGTTACGTCTGTTGTTCTAAAATAAAACTGTGGACGATAGTTATCAAAGAATGCTGTATGTCTTCCACCTTCTTCTTTTGACAGAATATAAACTTCTGCTTCAAAGCTTGTATGTGGAGCAACTGCACCTGGTTTTGTCAATACTTGACCACGTTCTACATCTTCTCTCTTAGTTCCACGTAGTAATACACCAACATTGTCCCCCGCTCTTCCTTCGTCTAAAAGCTTACGGAACATCTCAATACCAGTACAGATTGTTTTAACTGTAGTTTTTAGTCCTACAATTTCAATCTCTTCTTGTACTTTAATAATACCTCTTTCAACTCTTCCAGTTACCACTGTTCCACGACCAGGTATGGAGAATACATCTTCAATTGGCATTAGGAATGGCAAATCAGTTGGACGCTCAGGTTGTGGAATATATGTATCTACTGCTTCCATCAATTTTAATACCGCATCTCTACCAATAGTTACATTACTATCATCTAATGCTGCTAATGCTGAACCTCTAATAATTGGAATATCATCACCTGGGAAATTATATAGGCTTAGTAATTCTCTTACTTCCATTTCCACTAAATCTAACAACTCTTCATCATCTACCATGTCTACTTTATTTAAGAACACAACAAGTGATGGAACACCAACTTGACGAGCAAGCAAGATATGTTCACGAGTTTGTGGCATCGGACCATCTGCAGCTGATACTACTAATATAGCACCATCCATTTGAGCAGCACCTGTGATCATGTTCTTAACATAGTCAGCGTGTCCTGGACAATCTACGTGCGCATAGTGACGAGCTTTAGTTTCATATTCTACGTGAGCTGTTGATATTGTTATACCACGTGCTTTTTCTTCAGGAGCTTTATCAATCTGATCGTAAGCTGTATATGTAGCCCCACCAGTCTCAGCCAATATCTTAGTAATCGCTGCTGTAAGTGAAGTCTTACCATGATCCACGTGACCAATAGTTCCTATATTACAGTGCGGCTTATTTCTCTCAAACTTACTCTTTCCCATTTTTTNACTCC
>JYHA01000083.1 GCA_000970895.1 Candidatus Arcanibacter lacustris | reverse complement strand
TATAGTGACCCCCTAAATTAGTACCAAAAAAAATTAGTTAATCCGAGTTAATTTATGTTAAAATTAAATTGCAAGGAGAGTAATATGGTAATGAAGAAACAATATGATGCAAAATTCAAGGCTAAAATAGCATTGGAATTATTAAAAGAGCAAAAGAGTGTTATAGAGGTAAGTGCCCAATATAAAGTACCACAAACTAATTTGCATAGTTGGAAAAATAAGCTGGTTGAATCTGCTGTGGAAATTTTTTTACCAGAGGCTGAAAAAAACAAGCAACTAAAAGCAAAAGAGGAGGAAATCAATTTATTACATAAAATTATTGGCGAAATTACGGTTGAAAATAATTTCTTTAAAAAAAAGTTAAAACAATAGATTACCAGCTGAAATTAGCGATGCTAGATCCCTTAGATGAAGAAGTATCTGTTCGTCATCAAGCGAGGCTTTTAGGGGTATGTAGGTCAAAAATATACTATAAACCAATTATTAGTGATGATAATTTTATAGCTAATGAGATTTTAGAAATTTATGGTAATTCTGATTGTAGATATGGATATAGAAAAATTCATGCATCATTACTAGTTAAGGGATTGATTATTAATAAGAAAAAAATACAAAGAATGATGAAAAATCTAGGATTGCAGGGCTTGTATCCAAAGAAAAAGATTAATACTACCATTAAAAATGAGCTACATAAAATTTACCCATATTTACTAAAAAATGTAAATATTACAAGGAGTAATCAAGTATGGTGTAGTGATATTACTTATATTTGGGTAGAAAATAAATTTATGTATTTTATAGCTATTATTGATTTACATAGTAGATATATTGTATCATATGGGTTAAGCTATAGTTTAGAGGCTGATTTTTATGTGGAAATACTTAAAAATTCTCTAGTGACGGCCCGTCCAGAAATATTTAATACTGATCAGGGGAGTCAATTTACAAGCAATGGATTTATTAATATATTAATTGCTAATAAGATTGCAATCAGTATGGATCATCAGGGAAGATGCTTTGATAATATTCATGTGGAGCGCTTGTGGCGTACTGTAAAGCAGGAGGCTGTTTATTATTACAAACCAGAAACTGTAGCAGAATTAGAAAAAGTACTTAATGAATTTGTAATATGGTACAATAATGAAAGGATTCATCAAGCTTTATTGTACAAAACACCAAGGGAAGTTTATTATGGCATGAAAAAAAGTGATTAAAAAGGGCGGCTCCAAAAAAGATGATCTTTTCTGGAGCCGCCCTATTTTGTAGGGGCGGCTCCGGAAAAGATAATCTTTTTTCCCAAAGGTGAAAAAAACGGATTAACTTTTAAAAAATGGTTTGACAAATGGGGTCACTATAAAGTGGTTAGTTAATCAATATAAAATAGGTGTTGAGAATATTATAGAAATGCCATTTGACAAATCCCAACGACTAGGAAAAATTCTACCTGAAGATATATATAATATTTTAAAAAAAAAAGGAGTTATAACTAAACTTCCTAAAACAGTAACAGAAAAAAGATTATTTCATTCTAAAGAAGATGATAAAAGAGTGTTAAAAAGCAAAAAAGTTGATGTAGAATTAAAAGAAGACCTAACTAATATAGTTAAGAAAGAAGTAGAAATTTTTAGGGATGAGGTTAGTAAATTAGGAAAAAAAATAGCAAAAGAGAATTTAAAAACCAACGTTACCAATAGTATAACAAAATTTGTTTCAGATAAATGTGAGAAATATGACAAATCCTCAATTGAGAATAATATACAGCGCCCTATTGATAAGCTTGTAAATAATGTTGACAGAGAGTTTTCAAGAAATTTTATCGAAAATTTTGTAGATAAAATTATACAATTTGTCTTGGGTCGCAAAGAATCAAAATATGATATTAAATTAACCTCTGAATTAACAAGTATTGCACAACGTATAAAAAAAACTACAAATGAAAAACATGATGTCCAGCAAACAACGCAGGTTTCTTCGGGTAAAGAAAATGAAAGATCTATCTAGAATGTTCATAACCACCCAGCAAAACCAATGATTGTGGCTCCGTCGCATCCGTTGAAAGTTAATAGATTATCTGATATTTTACCTTAAAAATTAGCAAGGCGCAAGATGATAAAACTAGATTAAGGAAGTCATGAAATGAAATATTTTAAATGTGTTATAATAATAGAGCGAAAATGATGTAATTAATGTTTTTTAGAAGGGTCTTTTGATTTGATTGTGTAAATTCTCTCATAACACTTAAATTCTACCCTCA
>JYHA01000082.1 GCA_000970895.1 Candidatus Arcanibacter lacustris | reverse complement strand
AATATTATTTATATAACTTATGAGAAATTTACACAATCATTTGCCCAGACCCTTTGTAATTAGGTATTACAACTTTATTAATTTTTGCTAAATTCCGAACATTATGCAACCAACGACATAAATTGATTGAAGATTGATTTGTTATTTTGATTTGAAGTTTTTAGTTGTCCCTTTTTTATCATATGGGTAATTTCTATACCTGTGATTGTTTGTTTTGCTCCATTAAAGGATTTATATCCTAGAGCAGGCTTAGTTCGTCGTTTTATAAACCTATGATCTTGCTCTATCATATTATTTAAGTATTTGTTTTGCCTANTTT
>JYHA01000081.1 GCA_000970895.1 Candidatus Arcanibacter lacustris | reverse complement strand
ATTATTATTTATATAACTTATGAGAAATTTACACAATCATTTGCCCAGACCCTTTGTAATTAGGTATTACAACTTTATTAATTTTTGCTAAATTCCGAACATTATGCAACCAACGACATAAATTGATTGAAGATTGATTTGTTATTTTGATTTGAAGTTTTTAGTTGTCCCTTTTTTATCATATGGGTAATTTCTATACCTGTGATTGTTTGTTTTGCTCCATTAAAGGATTTATATCCTAGAGCAGGCTTAGTTCGTCGTTTTATAAACCTATGATCTTGCTCTATCATATTATTTAAGTATTTGTTTTGCCTAATTT
>JYHA01000080.1 GCA_000970895.1 Candidatus Arcanibacter lacustris | reverse complement strand
TGAGGGTAGAATTTAAGTGTTATGAGAGAATTTACACAATCAAATCAAAAGACCCTAGTGATATTAAAGAAAGTTCTTTAATATCAAGCTATAATAATTTTATCCGCTTTAAAACGCTCACCTCAGCTAGTGATGCAGTAATTAATTACGTTACAAAACTTTCTATATTCGATGAATATACTTTGGCTGATTATGGTATTCATGCTAGTATTGACGGACAAAAATTAGAAACCAAATATAATACTATCAAAGCTAGACATTCCTCAAAATATTATGGACTAGGTCAAGGTGTTTCTGCTTATACTTTATTTGCTAATTGCCTCCCATTGTCTACTAAAATAATAGGGGCCAACGAACATTAGAGTCATTATCTTTTGGATATTTTAAAAAGCAATACAAGTGATGTTGAGATCTTTGCGATATCTGGTGATATGCATAGTATTAATAGGGTTAACTTCATATTGCTTTATATATTTGGTTATAGGTTTATGCCAAGATTTACTCATCTTGATCAAAAAGCTCAGAAAAATATGGTAAGCTTTGAGAATCCTGATAATTTTAAGGATTACATTATCAAGCCTTCATCACAGATTAATAAAGCGCTTATCATGAAAGAAGCAGATAATATTTTAAGAATCTTCGCTACATTAGCCTTAAAAGAAAATAGTCAAAATAACGTTGTAAGGAAATTATCCTCTTATAAATC
>JYHA01000079.1 GCA_000970895.1 Candidatus Arcanibacter lacustris | reverse complement strand
ATTAGAAGGAGATGTTGATATCTCTAAGGCCCTTGAAGAAGGTGGATTAATCAAGACCAAAGTACCTTAAATGCAGATCGTCTATCAAATTTTAAAACTTTAAAAGAATTAAAAGACCATTACAAAACACAATACGCAGAGCCAGAAGAGGTAAGTTTACCATGTGTTTTAGAGATTGTTTCTGAGGAAAGCTCTGCTTCAATCAAGCAGCAAGAAGCAAGCTTAAGAGAATTAAATCAGAAAAAGACTAAATATAAAACAATTGATGATTTTAGCGATGAGATTATCACAATTTTAATTAAAACACCTGATGCAGAAATTAAATGCAGAAATGACGATCATACTGCATTACAAATTGTTCAGCTAACAAAAAAATATCTAAACGAAATTTCAAAAAAAAGCTTCCTTGGTGATGATGTATCAGGTGATAAAATATATAAAGGTATTGGCGCAGAAGCTGAAATAACAGTGCAAGGCTTTAAAATAAAAGAAGTTTATCCTGGTTCTCCAGCATCGGAATTAGGATTAACAACAGGATGTGTTATTACTTCTGTAGGGGGTCAGGATATTAAAGTATTGATTGCGCTAGGTGAAGATGGTATCAAACAAGCAATAGGATTAATTAGAGAGGCTCAAGGAAAATTTGTATATACAGACCAAAATAGCGTAGAACGGGTAGCTCACAATACATCAAATAATCTCTCAACTTATATCAATAGTAAATACAAAACGACCCATTTAAAAACTTTGCAAGCAAAAGAAAATCCACAATACAAACAAAATAGAGATAAGAACAAGAAGAATACTTTGATGGTGCAAATTATCCGCTCAATATCACAATCTACAGTACCCGATCAAACTCCTCGGCCTCACTCGATCAAAAGAAGGGGTCAGGACAAATGATTGAAATTTCTCATCAGTTATAAAATAATAATTATAATTTAAGGAGAAATAACATGAACGGAAATGTAGCAATATAAAATCTTACAGAAATTCGAGAAGTCTTAGAAACAAAAAGTCTTTTTAATAGGCCTAACTTTAACGAACTCTTGAAGGCTCTGTCGCGTTTGTAATGGGTCTTTTGATTTGATTGTGTAAATTCTCTCATAACACTTAAATTCTACCCTCA
>JYHA01000078.1 GCA_000970895.1 Candidatus Arcanibacter lacustris | reverse complement strand
AATTTTTATATTGTACTTCATTTTTTTTTTTTTGTTTAATTTCTTCTTCTATCTTAAATCCTATCATCCATTTTAGTACCTTATAGTTTTAAGGTTATTTCAGCATTAATATCCTCTTTATTCATGAAATCAGCACCTTATACAATCATATTCTACATAAATAACATATCAAGCCAATTTACTTAAATCAATATATTAAAATGAAAATAATTAGTTGCACCAAACTAATATGAATAGTATAATAAAACCACTGCAACCATTTATTTATAACCAATTTAAGCAAAGTAAATATTATGCAATCTAGTAACCCAGAACAAGTTGTCAAAAAACTAAACCAAATTTCAAGCTTCTTATTTAACTTGACTTTTATTTGGGGAATAGGATTTTTTGTAATTGGCACTTTATTTAATATTTTTTCTTCAAATGAAGCATTAGTTAATCAACTTTTTGATTTAATTAGCAATGCTGTAGTTATAATCGCTGCATTCTTTTTTACCAAAATTGCTATAATTCTTTATTGCTTCTTTTATTGCCTTATTACCAAAGACTGGTCTCTTTTCAAAAATATTGAATTTTCAAACAATAGAGATTTTGATCACCTAAGATCCTCAAGAGAGTGGGATCAAAAAAGCCGTGATGATTTTCATAGACAAAGAACGGACTTTGCCTATAGCTATTTACCAACCAATATTCACTATAGAAACAACTAAAAATAGCCTTTATTTGTTGAATCCTCAATAAACCTTGAGGCTATTTTATCTCTTACAACATATTCCAGCTTAATTTTTGCTACTGGATAATTATTAGCAAGCTTAACATAAGCATTTAGATTAGCTAAGTTCATGATTTCAGATGGAAGTACTAGATGCCTCATAGTTTTTGATACATTAAGATTAACCCCATCTCTCATCTCATGAGCCCCAAAAGATAAGCCTTCTTTAAATTCTTCAATTTCAGTATTACCTAGACTATTACTACACCATTTAGCAGTATCTTCATCAGGAGATCCAAACACCACTCTAGTTCTACATAAGCCACTAACTGATTCAGCCCCGTCCCTACCATAAATATCCCTTAATTGCGCCATTAGTTGTAAGCTAAGTACAAAAGCCCCACCAAATTGTCTGCTTTCAGCTAGCCCCGCTTGAAGACTAGGTAAACTATGAAGAGAAGGTAACTCATCTAAAATAATCCAAATCTTTCTATCCCTACTTTGCTCAAGACTAAGTAATGAGTTAATTGCTATCTCAATCCAAGTAGAAATTAGGGGCTTTAACGTTGCATGTTGATCCCCACGCGATGTAATAAACAACATATTTTTAGCATCGTCATTATTAACCCAATCACGTATTGAAAAATTATCTCCCTGTTTTTTTGAATATTTTAATGACCTTAAATAAGTAGACAATACCGATAATACACTTAAGGCAGTCTTTGGTGATCTTAAATCTATTATAGATTGAGCAGGAGTTCCTTTAACTAATTCTGCTACATCTTTTATATCATCAGTTAGCAGTTTTTTTAAAAGAATCTCATTACTAGCATCTCCTCTTTCTGATAAGGCAGCACAGCTTTCTGCAAATAATATTCTGGATGTATTGACCCAAAATGGATCACTACTTGATCCGACACTTGGTATAAGTGCCGCTGCCATCATATCAAAATCAGTTGTTTTTCTACCCTCTTTAAAAATATCCCAGTTAGGCATTCTACTATCTAGTGGATTAAGTAATATATCCTTATTCTCATCATAAAAATATTGAGTGAACACTCCCATTTTGTCATAAATAATGGCTCTTTCGTTTTTCTTCTTAATTTGATCTATTAAATCACAGATTGTAACACTCTTACCAGTACCAGATCCTCCTGTAATAATAGTATGCAAAGATTCAGTGTCAGCAGGATAATTAATATTACAAATTTTATAGGAGCTTCTATTGAGTTTTTTGTTATCTTTTTGGATCTGAGATATTATATTTTCTTCACTATCAATTTTGCTTCCTCTAATAAACTTTGTCTCTCCTAGTTTTTTCCCTCTTATAGCAAATATAATTACGACAATTATTATCACAAACAATGCCAGTAATAGCGCCCAAGAAACACCCGTTATTAATGTTAGGATAATTTTTGCCTTAGAATTTAACACCGAAGGATAATAGATAAAATCATTTAGTTTAACTTGAAGCAAAATCCCATCAGGATTACTAACGTTTATCAGTTTATCAAGCCCTGCCCCACAAAATAATAAAACTTGAGCCATAAGATACATACAGAAAATATAAAAACTATATTCATCAATATTACTATAGGCATAATATGCTATGAAGATAACGCCAAACCATGTTCCCCACTGCATCATCACTGTAAGAATTTGCTTAATCATCCTAATAGCATGTAATGAGGTCTGACCTCCTCTAATAAATTGTCTCATAAACTAACCATTGCCCAAATATTCATTACTTTTGCAAGATATTTCTGATTAAATTTTTGATCTCGCGAATGATAATATTTAATCGCCTTCTTCCAACTTCCTGTTTCTTGGTATAATTGCTTTAAGAAGATTGCAGCATAATTTATATTATTTATAGGATGAAAAGCTTCATCAAGAGTTTTAAAATTACTTCCATGGTACAATAAATTAACCTGCATACAACCTACATCGATGCTTTTATACCCAGAAGACATAGAGTCTTTAACAAATTTAGTAGCCTGATCTTGAGTGTCAAAATAAAATGCCTTACCCTCTCTATTAACAGCCCATGGATTACTTGTACTTTCAGTGGATGCAATAGCATGAAGCAAACCTTTTGGAATCTTATGAAGTCTTTCAAAAACATTAATAGCTGCATGACAAACACCTTTAGATGTAGGATCTTTTTCATTTGCGTATCCACTAGTTATATTTAATCCTAAAATTATACAAAGAATCATTACTTGTTTTATAATAAACATCTTATTTACCTTTATTACCCTTTGGCTTTTTAATATCAATTTTTAATTCTGGTTCTTTCTGAGTGTGCGCATTATTGCTAAAGATATTAGCTAGATCATTAGATATATTATCTCCTTCTGGTGCTTTCCCACTGGAACGGAAATCCTCTTTAAAACCCCCAAGGTGAACAGCAGAGTTCTGCATCATTGGTACTGGTACTGTATTTTGTAAATTATTTGCAGCGACAATATCCGTAGTATCCACAAGTTGAGAATCTTGCTTAGATGATGACCCTTTAGCAGTATTAGCCTTATTAACAGGACCACCACTATTAAAAATATTGACAGAATCCAGTACAGAATCTGATGTAGACTCAAATGATCCTTTATCTAGCTTTTCATTTACTTCGTTTGTTAATGTTTGAGGTTTTTCTGATTCATTATAAATAATGGATTTATTAGTTCTAATAGTATCAGGCACGCCCTGCTCTAAATCCGAGTGGTCTATTTTTTTATCTACTGATTCTACATGGGCTGTTGTGGTACTATTTTTATTACTATTATGACGATTTTCTAACTGCTGATTATTATTTGGCGCTGTATTTTGTAAATTATTTGCAGCGACAATATCCGTAATATCAACAAGTTCGGAATCTTGTTTAGATGACGAATCTTTGGTAGTATTATTGCTACTAATAGGTCCATTATTTTTAAAAATATTGACAGAATCCAATACAGAATCTGATGCAGACTTAAATAACCCTTTATCTAGCTTTTCATTTACTTCTTTTTTTAATGTTGGAGGTTTTGTTGATTCATTATAAATAGTGGACTGATTAGTTCTAATTTCATCAAATACTACCTGTTCTAAATTAGAATGATCTATCTTTTTATCTAATGATTGTACATGAACAGTTGTGATACCATCTGCATTGATTTTATGGTTGTTTTTTATCTGCTGATTATTTTCATCTCTCATAATCTGAGAATTATTTAAGTACTTATTTTCTAAAGATCTACTTTGAGGACTATCATATATATCACTACCAAGAACTGGTAGATTTGGATTTAATATCCCTTGTGATAAATTCTCCTCCTTATAACGTTTTACAAAAGAATTAAGCGCTGATTGTTTTTGTCTTGTATTACTATTTAATAGATCTCTAGCACCTGATTCACCAAGCTCTTTTCCACCGTAATTTTGTTTTGCAAGCCAATTCTTAAATAATTGCTGCTCATTAGCTCTATTATTTACTGAATGACTCTCAACATTACTCGCTGAACTATTTAAACTATCAGCTTTTTGAAAATTAATACGACTTGATTCTTCTAATCTATTTGCTTCAGATAATGATGAAGCAATATTATCATTTAATGTATTACCATTATTATCACTCATAGCAAAACTCTTATTATATGCAGCACTTGAAGCTACATCAAAGGCTTTGCTTAGATTATTACGTTCGGCAAAATCTTGCGCTTTAGCAACAACATCTCTTTTTGAAGTTGAGCCTGACATCTCTAAGCCACCATTGAGTCCAATTGCACCTAAAATTGTATTCATTACGCCACCACTTCCCTTGCCTCCACCTAAACTTTTACTACCACTAGCACTAACTCCAGCTAGTAATTTAATAGCACTATCTTTGCTTATGTTATTATCTTTGGAGAATCTCTCGCCAGCTTCATTAATTTTACTAAATGCATCAGATTGACTGGTAGAAAGTCCTGATCTATAATCATCTCCGCTAGTTTTGCTAAAGCTATGATTAGTTATGGCTTGGGCGGTTAAGTCATAGGCGCTTGCTTTGGACATAGTAGATGCGACACTTTGGTCATTTGCCATATTAATAGATTGAGATGCTTGATTTCTAAGTTCTGAAGCTTCTGAGCTACTTGTATCGATTTGCGCTCCAGGAAGATTAGAAAATGCTCCTGATTGATCTAAAACTACACTACCATCAGCATTAATACTGGTCTTTCCACCATCTGAATTTTCTAATTGAACTCTACCACTATCAATATAAGCAGAGCTTGATTTTTTAAGGGCGCTAACATTATCAAAGCTGTGATTATTAACACTACTATTACCATAGGAAATATTCCCTGTTACTGCCTCTTGAGCTGCATGAGTTGCTGCATTTTGAGGCACCGCTAGCATTGAAGTTGCAAGTCCTGAAAATGCCTTAGCTCCTCCCATAATCACAGGCAATAAAAAAGGTATAGCCATTGCCATACTACCTGCAATATTAGCAATATCAGCATTAACTGCATCAATTCCTCTTTGATTAATAAGAGCAATACCATTGGTACCACCATCAAGCATTGTTGCGGCCTTAGTTGCATCGGTTGCACTTGCTGTCATTAATCTATTTAATATTGCATAAAGTGGGCCCCATGATTCAAGCCAAATAAAACCAATAAAATATGACCTAAGAACTGAGACTCCCATAGGCATTAACATCACTAAGAAGATCAATGGGAAAGTCCCATAATATAGAGCTTGAAATACTACTTTAAGAAGAGGAACCCATTTTTCTGCTTGTCTTGCAGTAGCATCATATGAAGAGCTTACTTGCGAATCAGCTCTTGCTTGAGCATAGGCTTGAAGAGACGCTACTGCATTACTAGAAGCACTCATATCAATTAAAGCATGGTCAATAGCATTAATCATCATATTTTGCTGTAATATATCACTAGCAGTAGAGGATAAGTTCATGATTTGCTGATGAGAAACAGGAAGCGCTGAAATTAATAAAGTTTTTGCTATGTTCTTATCCATTGATGGAAATAATCTTGGTGCAAGCTTAGTTAATACTGTGGGTCTTTTGATTTGATTGTGTAAATTCTCTCATAACACTTAAATTCTACCCTCA
>JYHA01000077.1 GCA_000970895.1 Candidatus Arcanibacter lacustris | reverse complement strand
ACTCTTACGACCTACCTAAATCTCTCTCTGTTGCTTTCTCTAATTGAATCGGCGTGTTATTACTTAATTACTTCGTATATTGTTTTTTTATCACCAAAAAACTCCTCTAAATGCTTCATATAATTCTTCTCTACCCAATTCTTGATGAATTTATTCTTCACGCCAATAGAAATCTTCTTTTCATCTTCATCATAACCTACAAACTTAAAATCATAGAACCAGCTTTTGAAAGTTTCATTACCAAATTTATGATGTAGGAATTTTAACACTTCCTTCATCATAGGATTGTCTTCAGATTCAATTCTTGTCTCAATTATTAATGATAATTCTGGTGATATACTTACTTTGCTAGACTCCCCATGAAGCTGCCATTTTTCATTAATAGCCTTTACTACATAAGAAGCTATATTTCTAATCTTAACGCCTTTATTAAGTTCACTTTTAACATAATTCAATGAATGATTAATATCATCAATTTCGCGATTATTAATGATATTTAAAATCACATCATTGGATAATTTAAATTCTCCAGATAATCTATTTTTAAGCTGAATTATTTCTGGATTAATAATTTCTATATTATCATCGTTTGGCAATTCAAACATAATCTCTTGGGATATTTTTTCTTTTTCGCGCTTGACATTAAAGGCTAGAGACTTAACTTTTCTTCCCTCTTTTTGTTGCATAGAATTAACTTTTAAGTCAGATTTAGTATTAATTTCATTCAAAGAATTTGAGATTATTTTCTGATTTAATTTGCGATAATCACTATAATAATCTTCTTCTGCTCCGATAATTTTTCTAAAATCTTCTACATTGATAAAATCAGTGATTGTTTGATTACAATCTTTTAATTCTTCGGTTAAAAACTCCCATAAAGCTAGAGAATATTTACTTTTAAAACAATTCTGTACTAGTAGATTTAGTTTAGCATAGATATTTGGGCTGCTTAAATGATCGCGCATCATTGGACTATAAGCATATTCACAGTAACCTTCGTAGAATTTTACTTGAGATAGAACAGTAGTTGCAATCCAGGTATTTTTTTTATCTTTATTTAAAATATTCCACTGAATTTGAGTGGTGTTTAGAACCGATAAAGCTTCTTTTATTTCGTTGTAAGATTTAACATTACTCCAACCTACATTACTTGATAATTCTTTAAAATCAATTACGTGGATTTCTTTAGTCTGGAGGTTAGTATAAGCGTTTAACAGTAATACATTGAATAATTTTCTCTCTAAAAGTGAAAGATTATTGCTAATATGAATTGCTGCTGTATGTTTAAAAAGATGATTTTCTTTATCGTTTTTTTGCAAAGTTCATTCACCGCTATTTTTAAATTTCATGCAAAATGCTCTAAATATTAACATCACTATAAATTATCTAAAATTTTTGTCAAACAGCAAATAATTTTATATTTTATCAAATAAAATAAATTTTTATCTATCTAATTGTTTGTTGGGCTTTTGAAAAGGTTAATTATGCAAATGATTAATTAAATAATCTTATTGTTATACAACTCACATGATCTTTGTGTATATTTTACACGATGAAATTTTAGTTATATATCTATGATGATAATATCGTTTATTTTGATTTTAAGGCCTATCACAGATCGATAATTTATTTTTAGATCAAATCATACATAAGCAACCAAATCGATCTGTGATAGGCCTTAAAATCAAAATAAACGATATATCCTTAATTGGCTGTTTTTACTTGATGTTAGATCATACCATCAAATGGTTTTAAAATCCATTAAAACTCGATAAAATATCTGTTTTTATAGATTTCATAGCTAGAGATTTAATCCATAAAGCCTGTTTTTTATTGTTTAAAAGGCAGAATATTTCGGAAATTTTTCATTTTATTCCTATGATTTTTTTAAATTAATATATTAATTTATATAGCACACTCTTTATCATACTGTTACTAAAGTAGAAGTAGTGTGTTCTTTTAAAGAATTTAAAGAATTTAAAGGGGGGTAAAAAATCATTATAAATCAATATCTTATCGAATTCATATGTACCCATTTACTAGGCTAAATGTACCCATTTACTAGGCTAAATGTACCCATTTACTAGGCATATGTACCCGTTTACTAGGCATATGTACCCATTTACTAGGCGGAATTTTTTGATTTTGTGGATAAGTATGTGGATAAGTATTTATTTTCATCATCTAACCATTTGAAATTATATTTTTATTTTGGTTTTATAATATTGATATTCAAGTTAGGTGATTGTTTGAAGGGGGTAGTAGTTGAAAAAAAATCCAAAGGTTAATAATATACACATCTATACTATTAATAATATAGACGCATATATTATTATACTTGTAGCAATATATATAATTAGAAATATAAATTAGTAATAACCTAATAATATATATTGCAAATAATATATATTATTTGCAATATATACCGACATACTTGTAGTAATATATGTTATTTATTGGTCTTGAATTTCATCCAAGCTTGGACAAAAGCATCGTTCATTTGGATGTTATTTTCAACACACCAAAGTTTAAACTCTTTCTTTATTGATTTTTTTATACGAAGCGTAATGGTCTCATATAAATCTTCTGCTTCTTTGTTGGTAGATTTGCTAGTAGTTTGATTGGTTTCTTTGCTTGTAATTATCATATCTTTTGATAGATCAAATTTTTTCTTTACCATTTGTTTTTCCTTTTTTTGAAAATAATTTTGTTGATAAAAATCCCCAGATAGATGCAAGTTCTTCTGCTGCTGTCTTATCTATTGTGCCTGCCGATGTTCCAACGCTCATTGCATTTACATAGGCGATTCTATTGCTGATTACTGCTGGTGCTACTGCTCCGAATTCTGATAATACTGATGCTGCTTGTAGTGCTGCATTGGATCTTGATATTGCTTGTGTTACTAAAAATACATAAGGACAATTCTCATCATTAACCATAGAAATGGTTCTACCTATTGCTCCTAAATCTGGAGAAGTTGGCTTTGATGGAATTAAAACCAAATCAGCAACTTTGATTCCTGCTACTGTATTAGCGCTAACATCACCTGGTGTATCAATAATACATAAATCAAACCCTTTTTCTTTGATGGACTGGATTTTTTTCTCTATATCAGTTGCAGATGAATCTGCCAGATATGGATTATCTTCGTCTCTTAAATTCCACCAAGTTTCTAAGGTTTTTTGAGGATCTAAGTCAATTAAAATTGTTTTTAAGTTTGCTTTAACTGCCTCTAAGGCGATGTGAGCAGCGCATGTACTTTTGCCCGCCCCTCCCTTTCTATTGGCTATTGTTAGTACTTTTAACTTGCTCATAATCATCCTTTTATTGCGAGTTGTATAATAATATATGTTATTACATGACTAATTATATATATTATCAGCAATATGTACATATATAAGTTTATATTACTATATTATTTGTATATCTATGATGAATCTGTATCTTCTTCTAGAATATTTTAGATTCACGATCTATATTTTCTTAAGTTTTTGCACTAAGAAAAGATAGTCCATTTACTTCTAATGGCGCACTTACTCATTGACATTCGTCAAAGCTTGTGCGCTCATTATAAATATATATAAATCATATTATTAACGGTAAGAAAAAATGAAATTATTGGGAATAGCAGATTTGGCGAAAAGATGGGATTATACCAAGCAGGGAATTCATCAAAAAATGAAAATAGATCTTGAATTCCCAAAGCCAATTGCAAAAATAAATGAACAAAGAATTATGGTTTTTGACGAGAAAGATATTATTGAATATGAGCTAAAAAAGAGAGAATTAACAGATCAAAATTATAAAAAATGGTTCACTCATAGAGGTTGTAATTGGAACTAATTTTAAATTTATGAACTAGAAGATGACAGACAATTTATTTAAACAAACCTATGATTTAATAATGATACCTACATTGGATAATAATCAAATTATCATCTTCTACTTTATAGACCAAACGATGCTCCGCATCTATGCGTCTTGAAAAACAACCAGACATATCAAATTTTAATGGTTCTGGTTTTCCTATTCCATAATATGGATCTCTGAGGGTTGCTTTTATCAACTCATTAACTCTCTTTAGGTTTTTTATATTGATTTTTTGCCAATATAAATAATCTTCCCAAGCATCTTCTAAAAATAATAGATTCATTACTTAACTAATTCCTAAAGTAATTCTTTTTTTATAAAAATCTTTTCTTCTATAGATATCATTGCTTTTCTTAAACGCATAGCATTAGAAGGGCTTCTCATTAAATAAATAGTTTCTTCTATAGCATTATAGTCAGATAAAGACATCATTACTACTGGCGCCTCATTCTGACGAGTAATTATAATAGGGGTATGATCTTCGCATATTTTATTCATTGTTGCGGTAAAATTTTGCCTAGCTTGTGTGTATGTAATAGCATCCATGTTGAACTACCTTATATTAGTTTTTATTACTCTCTTGATTTTACCACATAAGTACTTATCTAGTCAAGATTTATAAGCAATATCAATTAAAATCAATAGGAGAGGGGTGAGATTTCAGTCGCCACTTTAAGGCTTTTTAGATGAATAAAAATTAGAAATTAATTCAAGCCAATAAATAAATAAGAGATGAAAATAGGACAGCATAATCTGGTAAATTGTGATCACACCAATCGCACCCCCCCTGCTGGTTTTGAATAAAGTTTATAAAACAAGCGATTATCTCTGACGGCAAGTGGAGTCAGCAATTTTGCAAATGTGACGCCACCTGCCGTCATAATGAATAATGTTTTTATATTACAATATGTTATACATGACGTCACGTGACGGCAGATTATCTACTCTATAATATTTTAAATTAAAATTTCTGGAAGATCTTCCGCTCAGGTTCTAAAATACAACTTGTCTATGATAATATCATATGATACTATCATCCTATGATAGATTACAAACCTCCATTTACTTTAACATCAAAAATTATAAATCTTTCTGAAGCAATTGCCTATGAGATGGGTCGACTTGCAGGAGAAAAGATGCTTCTACCCACAATAAAATTGCGTCGCTCCAATCGGATTAAAACAATACAAGCATCTCTTGCAATTGAAGGAAACACCCTAACTTTAGACCAAATAACAGATATACTCGATGGAAAACATATTTTAGGTCCATCTAAAGATATTTTGGAAGTAAAGAATGCCTTAGAATTATATGCTAATTTACGAACTTTAAGCCCACTTAGCATAGAAGGCATTCTTAAGGCTCATGATATTTTGATGAAAAATTTAATTGAAGATCATGGAAAATTTAGAACAACAAGCGTTGGTATTTTTAAAGGATCTCAAGTAACGCATATAGCACCTCAGGCTAAAAGAGTGCAAATTCTCATTCAGGAATTATTAGAGTTTTTAAAAAAAGATCAAGAATTATCATGGCTTATTAAGTCTTGTATTTTTCATTATGAGTTTGAATTTATACACCCATTTGCTGACGGTAATGGTAGAATGGGGCGCTTATGGCAACAGATTTTATTAATGAAGTATAGTCCTCTATTTGAATATATAGCTGTAGAAGAATTAATCAAAGAAAATCAGGAAGAATATTATATCACTTTAGGAAAAAGTGATAAAAGCGGTGAATCTACTATATTTATCGAATTTATGCTAAAGCTTATTTTAGAATCTTTAAATAAATATGGAAAACATATCAATATTAAACCACAAGATGCTATAGCTCGACTAGAATATGCTAAAGAATCTTTCAAAAAAGTAAAATTTTCTAGAAGAGACTATATGACAATTCATAGAGATATTTCTGGAGCTACAGCTAGTCGTGATTTATTACACGGAATTGAGAGAAATATTATTAAAAAAACAGGATCAAACAACCAAACTACTTATATGTTTATGTAAGTAATAATCAGTCTCAACAAACGAGGGTTTTATGAGACTGAGGTAAAAGGCACATAAGGACAATTTTTCATACGATGCGTCCTCAAGCCTTATCAATAGGGGCCTAAGAAGGCAATATTATGTTTTTAAAAATGAGTCGGAACTTTCATTATAATTTTATATAATTTTACGAGAAATATTGTTGACAGGAAGCATCTCCCATAATGGGATATTTTAGTATTTTAGGGTAATGTCATCTTCATCATAATATGAACATAGTTAGTAATTACAGGCGTTATCCATTGTATACAATATTTTTAAATTTATTCAATATTGTTATTTCCTATTATTAGAGATGCTTCCTATTAATTTACTTAATATATGGATCGATAATGGAAGTGTAATAAGAAAAACGATCGTTTATATTGCGAATAGAAATAGCAGTGTTTCTGCAAGATATTATATAATAAAACTCATTGAATAATCAATGCAATAATATATGCTAGTAATAAAGTTTTCTTGTGGTGTAGTTTATGAATATGTTAATCGGTTATATGCGTGTATCCAAATCAGATGGAAGTCAGGTTTTAGATATGCAAAAAGATGCTTTATTAAAAGCAGGTGTTTGTGAAACAAGAATTTATCAAGACTTGTCTTCTGGAGCAAAAGATGATAGACCAGGACTTGCAAATTGTCTTAAAGCCTTACAACCAGGTAATTGTTTAGTAGTATGGAAATTAGACCGGTTGGGGCGAAATTTAAAACATTTGGTAACTCTTGTTGATAATTTAAAAAAAACTGATATTGGATTCAAAGTTTTAGCAGGTAATGGCGCACAAATAGATACTAATACTCCTAATGGAAGAATGTTTTTTGGAATGTTTGCAGTACTTGCTGAGTTTGAAAGAGAATTAATAGCAGAACGTACAATAGCTGGTTTAAATGCAGCAAGAGCTCGAGGAAGGCTTGGAGGTAGACCAAGAAAAATGGATGTTTCTACTTTAAGGATGGCTATGTCTGCAATGTCTGATAAAAACGCAGTAGCAACCAATGTAGCTAAAAAGCTAGGAATGACAACCACCACTCTTTATATGTATGTTAATGGTGATGGTTCGCCAAAAGAGTGCGCTAAAAAGTTACTTGATGAATAATGTAAAAATCAAGAAGAGTTCCGGGTCATTTTCAAAAACATAATATTGCCTTCTTAAGCCGCTATTGATAAGGCTTTGGGACGTGTCGTGTGAAAAAGTCCCTATGTGCCTTTTACCTCTAATTGGTTAAAGAAACAGGGCATAGATGATGCTCTGATACAGCCATATTCAGGGCATCAAAGTAACCAAGGTCTAGAGATTTATACAAAACTCACAATGAAAGAGGCACAGGAAGAATATAATAATACCATTGATAGATTAGTTATATAAGATAATTCCTTAACCACGTGGCGGCTGGTTGCGCGATCCCTAACACTGGGCCTACCTCTAATTAAAGTTAGGCCAATATAAAGATGCTTATTTTTGAAATGCGCAACATACACCAGTTCTTCCAAAATCATTACCGTTATAAAATAAGTAATTACAATATTTGGTAATTACTATCGAAGAAAACCCTCGCATTTGGTTATCATATTCTTGCATATCTTCGTTTAAATACAAAATATCATCATCACGCCTCGTCCATCTTTTTAAATCATCTGATTCTGCATATCCTAGCTTATAACCTTCTTTTAAATCTCTAATAGAATACCATATTTTATAGATATTTTGATCCTTAATAAAATATGGACGTCCAAAACCAAACTCTACATTTTCAACAGGAGTTAACACATCTATAGAGATGTTTTTATCCCAATTAACGCCATCATCTGAAGATAGGTATTTTAAAGAGTATGTGGGTACAATTTTTTTGTTTAATATAATGTTTTTGTCTCCACCAGCATAAACCATATGCCATTTATTTTTTTCTTTAATAACAGATGGAGCGCATCTTACTAAAAACTCCTGATCTGTCCTATCAAGTATTGGTGTTTTTTTATATCTATAAAAACTTTCTCCCCCATCTTTGCTAATAGCTAACCCAGAAAATAAAAAATATCTTACTTTGTGATGCAATTGCCATCCTACATAATATAAATATAATTTATTATCATTTTCAACTATTGATATAGGAGTCACTCCATTATCATCAAAAGTACCGGTTTCTCCAATGTCTAAACAAGGATATTGAGATATTTTTAGGATTTTAAAAGGGTTGCTTGCTAGTACATCTATATAACCTATTCTTCCAATTCCTACTTGGTCTCTAAAAGCCAAATAAAGACGTATTGTTTCTTCGTCCTTCAACCAAGGAGTGGGTATATAAGCGTGACTCACTATCCAGTTGTTAATATTTTCCGGATTAAATATAACGCCTTTCTTAATCCAATCATTTGTAATCATTATATCCCTCACAAGTTTTTCATAAGAAATAACAAATATTTCAAACAAATATTTGTTTATATATCTTGATCAAAAGTTCTTCAATATATTTCGTTGTGAATTTTACTTTTTATTAAACTTTTATCGATATGTAGATATAAAATTACGTCCTAAGTTTTATAATTTATGTATTTGTTGTTGGTTAATAATAATTCGTTTTTTATAAATATTAATAGAAAGTAAACAAATAAAAGATATTGACATAAAAATTTAACAGAGGTATCATTTTTTGATGAGATTTAATAGAAGCATTTTGCTTAGTTAAATTTTTTCAAGCCAAATATCCGAAGAGAAAGGATATTTATTTGTCGTATATATTAATAATATTAATAGAATTTTTAAACATGAGGAATAAACATGACTAATACTAACTGGACTCACTCTTTTACTGACCCTAGTGGAAATATTGTCACAATTGACGGAACTACTGCTCGCATTAATGCATTATTTAATGAAAATTATTTTAGAACTAAAGCCCCAACTTCTTCGATTCAGGCAATGGATTATGCTATCGCTCAAGGACATTATCAGAGCGCTTATCAATATTGGATTCTTAATGGTATAAGTGCTGGTTTTGCTCCAAATAAATATTACAATGAAGAAACGTACCTTAGTGCTAATCCAGATGTTAAAGCAGCCGTAAGAGGTCAAGCTTTAGTATCAGACACTACAGCGGTTTTTCTTAATTCAGGTTTGGAACATTGGGTTGCATATGGTATTGATCAGATGGTAACTAGTTCATATCCTAGATCAAGCGCTGCTCTTGTCCCAACTTATGCCTTACTTACTACAACTGATACATATACAGCTGATTCAAGCATAGGTGTTAAATTTACCGCATCAGAGACAACGTTTTTAGCTGGAGATGCTTTAGATGGTAGTGCTTCTAATTTATCTTCAATGACTTTGTCTCTTGGCGGATCTCCTGCTAGTGCTGGTTCTATGACCAATGTAGGAACTGTTGATATTACTGCTAGTGCTTCTTCTACCTTGGATAACACAAATATTATAGGAGTTACTTCTTTTATAGATGACTCTTCTTCAGCTGCATTAACTTTAAACAAACTACCAAATAATGCTGCAACTATTACTATGAAATCTACTTCTTATCCATTGACTGCTAATTATCTAGATGCTGCTCTTACTGGAAATCTAAATGCAGTTAATGTTGCTCTTAGTGGTATTACTAATGCTGCAGCTACAGTATTAAGCTTTACTAATACAGCTGCTGGTTATTTTAAAACATTAAATATTGCAAGCAATGGCGCTGTTGCTAACGCTCTATGGAATAGTGCTACATATTTCCAAGTCGCAACTTCTGGCTTAGCAGGAAGTGCTCTAGTTGGTACTAGCGTTTTAAATATTACTGGATCTACTCCTTTTCAAACAGCAGTAGCTAGTGCTGTAAATACAATTAGAACTGTTACAGCCGCTCCAGTTACAACATTGCAGTTTATTGATACGACGACTGGTACTACAAGTAATGGTGTCACAGCTACATTTGCTAGTGCTGGAAGTAAAATTGGATTTTCTGCTGCAGCTCTTGCAACTACTGGTAATAGCATAACATTTACAGGCGCTGGTAATACTCTTGCTCTTAAAGTAGCCGCTGCTGCTACTACTAGTTCGCTTGGTTCTCAATTTACTAATGTAGATAGTTTAGAAGTTACTAACACTCTTACTGGTAGCACTATAAATTTAAATAACATTGACACAAATGCTATTAAAAATGTTTATATCGATGTTCCTGCAGCAGTAACTGCTGTTGTAAATAATTTTGCTGACAGCACTACAAGCTCACCAAATAGTTTAACAATAGGTCTACATTCACAAGCTCCTGTTGCTATAACATCTCTTACAACTTCACAAGTAAATGCTGCCACTACTAACCAATTAAATGTTAATTTACTTGGTACAGGTGCTGGAGCAACCCAGACATTAACTTTAAATGGAGTTGGTAGTACTGCTGTTTACGTAGATCCTTCTATTACTGGTGGTTTTAGTTTAAGCCTTTATGGTAATGAATTAGCTAACGCTACTGTTACAGGTGGTTTATCTAGTTCTTTGATTACTTTCAGTGCTATTCCTGCAGGTTTAAATTCACTTGATGCATCTGCTTCATCATCTGGAATATCAGTAACAGGTAATAATGCTATATCTACTGTCAAAGGGTCATTTACTGCTGCTAATACTATCACTGGTGGTACTTTAGCTGATACTATTGTTGGTGGTGCTGCTGCTGATACTATCGATCCTGGTATGGGTGCAAATACTGTTACTCTGCATCATGTTGAATCAAATGTAGGTAACGTAGTAAAATTTACTAACTATAATGCTGTTACAACTATAGCTGATTTCAATGCTGGAACAAGTTCTACTGCAGTTGACACTATTGCATTTAGCCGAGCTCCTACATCTTCTAATGCTGGTGGTGGCGCTATAGTAAAACTAGTTAAAGGAACTGCTGCTGCTGTTACTGCTGCTGCTGCTGTGGTGCAAGTTGTCACTACTAGCTCTGCAGCAACTGATATATCTGCATTAACAACTAGTGTAGTTGTTTTAAATAATGGTCAGACTTATGCTAATGCAGCTGCGCTTTCTACTTATTTAACAACAGCTGGTACAAAATTCGTAGTATCTGCAATAACACATAGTACAGCCTCTGCTATGCCGTTCTTCTATCAAAATACTAATGGCGGCGTTAGTATAGCTATAGTTGACTTTCCAGATGCTGCTACAGACAGTACCGCAGTAAATGTTCTTGATGTAGCTACTTTAGGTAATACAGTTAATCCAGTATTAATTAGCAATATCGACGCAACTGATATAGCGAACTTCTACTAGTACTAAAAGTAGATTAATCAATCTACAACCATAAAAGAAGGGGGGTCTTTAAAGAGACCACCCTTCTTTCTTAACTTAATTTCTATAATAACTAAATTAAAAATGATGAGCAAAATGCACATCTCCCATAGCACCTAAATAATCTGCATTAAATTGCGCAGGATCACCCACTATATCAGCTACCACATCTCCTTTTTCATTAAATACGGTATAGTAATTATGCTTATCTAGATGATATTGCATAAATTCATCATGTAAATTTTTAATAACATCTTTTACAGTGTTTGAATTAGCTGATTTATGAGTTTTTCCTATGTGTTTTTTACTTCTACATGCTTGATGTTCAATTCTGATATCTTTATTTTGTGCAAAAGTAAATTGCGCAGGATCGCCTTTTATTTCAGCAATAAATTTGCAATTACTATCTTTTACTTTGAAGTAATTTTGACTTGCCATTCTAGCCTCTGCAAATAAATCACCTTTTTTACTAGCAAATGTATTCGCATCATAATCTCTATGCCAAATTTTTAATTCTTCATCATTAGCGCACTCTAATTTAATATCACTTGTATATGAAGAGGTACAGAATTTTTTATTGCCAGGATCAAAATTATAGGATTCTTTGTAACCTGTATTATGTTTTTTAAACCAATCTTCAGAATAATCATGCTTACTTTTTTCTCTATAAGAGTAGCGTTGCTCATTTGTCTTTTCTTGTTTTCGTTCCTGATTATTTTCACTTCCCTTACATTGATAAATATAACATGATTTTAATTCTTTATTAGATAACACATCATAAGCATCTACAATCTCTAAAAAAATATCTTGATGATATTTTTTATCCGCTTCTTTGTGCTTATCTGGGTGATGCTTTAAGGATAGCTTTTTATATACTTTTTTAATTTCGCTATCTGATGTATCCTTAGACACGCCAAGTATTTTATAGGGATCTTTCTCACATTTTAATTCTACTACCCTATAATCTTTCAATAAACAAATAGCCATACACACTCTCCTAAGCATTAAGAAATTAATATTATTAATATTGGCACAATATATATATATATAATTAGCATGTCAAGAGAAACTAATTAATTTTAATTAATTAGTTTCTCTTGAGAGGATGCTTCCATGCAAAAAAACATATTTTTCAAGTTCTTATTATAGGAAATTAATAAAATGGTCTTCGGGCGAAGACCATTAGGGGTTGTTAATAGGCCCAGTATGAAGGTGGGTGCCTTTGGGGACCACGTGGTTAATTAGTTAACT
>JYHA01000076.1 GCA_000970895.1 Candidatus Arcanibacter lacustris | reverse complement strand
CCCACAGAGGTATTTAGACAAAATCATACTGTTGCTTTCGCTGCTTGAATTGGCCCCTTAAAAGAAAATAGTCAAAATAACGTTGTAAGGAAATTATCCTCTTATAAATCTAATGATACACTCAGAGCATTAATCGAATTAGATAAAATTGTCATGAGTCTATATATGTTAGATTATATAGATGATGAAGAAATGCGTAAAAACGTTTGTCGCTCTCTAAATCGTGGTGAATCCTATCATCAATTACGTGCAGTCATTGCAAATGTAAGCGGTAGAAAGTTAGTTGGCAAAACTGAGACAGAACTTATTATTAATAATGAATGTGCTAGATTACTAGCTTTATGTGTTATATTTTATAACGCATATTTGTTATCAAAAATATTTGATTATTGCAGGGAAAAAAAGATGAAAGAAGAATGTAAGAAAATTATAAGACTATCACCAGTTGCATGGCAACATATCAGTTTAATTGGTCAATATAATTTTACTGATGAGTTCCAATCGCCTAATTTAGATAATGTCATGGATCAATTAATTCAAAATTTATCTAAAGTAACTA
>JYHA01000075.1 GCA_000970895.1 Candidatus Arcanibacter lacustris | reverse complement strand
ATATTCACTAATTCGCTTACTCTAGCACCAGTATATAATAGAGTTTTTATAATTACTATATGATTCATATCTCGAGACTTCCAAACCATTTCGTAATATTTACGCATCTCTTCTTCACTTGGCACATATGGGAGTTTTTGTTCTTTGTGGGTTACTTTAATGTCTAGTTCTACCCTAATTTGACGAAACAACTCTCTTAAATAACTATAATCAGGACATTCTTTTTTTAGAAGCTCGGCAAATTGCTTTGCTTTCTTGCTAACTGGAGTTCTTTTGAAAGGTATTTCTGTAGCTTTTTCTGTTGTTATATCCATACTCTTACACTGCCTTATGTTGATATGATGTTTTAGTTTTTATATTGTCATTGCTAATAATTAATCTTTGATTTAAATCCAGTGGAAATAAGCCATAAGGATTGATGTGAGAATGAATTAGTGGGGTTATAGATCTCTTATCTTCTTTTGTTAATTTGTCGAATAAGATTTGATCAGCAAGAACTTCTTGTATCAGCAAAGTATTTATATAAACCATGCAAACTTGCAATAAATGAAGGCAAACAATTGATAATTCTTGTTCTGTCGTATTGTTACTTGAAATCTCACCAAGTTTACCATAGAAGATAAAGCCCATAATGCCATTGACTCTTTCTACTATATTTAAGCTTTGCGTAATTTCTATTCGCAAATCTTGTGAAGAAATATATTTGCATAAAAATATGGTTTTTACGGCTCTGTCGCGTTTGTAATTAGGTATTACAACTTTATTAATTTTTGCTAAATTCCGAACATTATGCAACCAACGACATAAATTGATTGAAGATTGATTTGTTATTTTGATTTGAAGTTTTTAGTTGTCCCTTTTTTATCATATGGGTAATTTCTATACCTGTGATTGTTTGTTTTGCTCCATTAAAGGATTTATATCCTAGAGCAGGCTTAGTTCGTCGTTTTATAAACCTATGATCTTGCTCTATCATATTATTTAAGTATTTGTTTTGCCTAATTT
>JYHA01000074.1 GCA_000970895.1 Candidatus Arcanibacter lacustris | reverse complement strand
GGATTTTCTCTAACAGAAACATTTCATGGTAAAAGCCCCTTACATACAATTCAACATAATCCCAAACTGAAAGAAGCATTACTAGCTCGTGAATATATTAAACCAGTGGATTTAGCAGATATTAAATTTGGTAATAATTGTCATGGTATGATATATGAAATACAAAGTTTTAGCAAGCAGAAAGTCCAAGAAGGTATGTTTAAAGTCGCTCAATCAGAAGATTGGCTTAGGGTTTTTATAGAAGAACCTGAAAAAACTTTATTCCAAGCTCGTGGGATGTTTGAAGGAATAGTACAATCCATATTAGATAGTGGGCACATTGCATTTGATAATCAATATCTAAGTGATAATCAACGGCAAGAGATATTTGAATTAAAAAAGAAAATCAAAGAAAATAAAGCAAAGGAAGAAGATATTAGTCAATTAAGAGAGAGATTTGATAATAAAAATAATCTTGGAGATAGAAGAAAGAATTTCGAATGGCTCATTGAAAAGGAAAAAGAAACACAACTAGAAGAAATTAATAAATCTTTTAATGAGAGTTTGTTAAATATACCCGAAGCATTATCACAGCAATTTAAAAAAGATCAGTTGTCAAAGTCACTTGAAGAATTACCAGAGCTCAAAAATTATCGCGATAAAATTGAAAGAACTTTAAAATCTAAGAAATCTTCCTATGGAGCAGGCGCAATAGCTGCCGCAACAACGGCAGTAATATCTAAGCTTCTTTTAAAAGATTTGCCATCAAATCCAGCGGATGCATTAGTTAAGGGGTTTGTAGCAGAAGCGATTACTGTTGCTGCTGGAGCTTCCATCTGGGGGGTAGGAAGAATAGGTTACGAATGTTATCATCAATTTAGAAATCCTAATGATGCTAATATAGGAAGAAATTTCACTAAAACTATGGACGCTTTAAAAACAAAAGAAATTACTGTGTTTAAAAATGATAATCCAGGTTTAGCAGTTTTAGAAGATTTAGAGAGGGAAATAATAAATGAGACTAAAAAAAGCTCACCTGATCTAATATTAATGGGAGAGAATTTAATTAAAAGCCATGAGTTAAGAAAAAGTTTATTACAAAGCGCTGGATTAAATAATTCAACAAATGAATTAGTTGAAAAAAGTGGAGAATTAATTGGTTATTTTGAGAAATGGAAAGACATTCAACAAGGGAGAGAAACTTCAGAAGGTTTGAAGCTATTGTTTAGTACTACAAAATCCGTTATTATTCCAGCTTTTGTTGCAACTGTCGCTTATGCTGTTACTCAAAGTCCAGCAACAGCCCAAGCAGCGTCTATAGTAGCTGTAGCACCAACGGTTTTAGGTGCTGCAAAAAGTTTTATTAACAAAAATGGTGGCAAGACAGGCGGGCGTTGTTGAACAAATCTAAAATTAGCTATAAGTTTTGTAAGAGTCCAGGGAATCCGGTCTATCAAATAGTCTGCTAAGGAACCCACATTACTGTGAGTCCCTCGCATAAGAACGTACTGTGCGACTTTCACCGCGGTACGCGCTCAAGCCTTTATAAAGCTTTTGTTTAGAAAGCCCAGCTACTATTGTGGTTCTGTCGCGTTTGTAAATAAAGTCTGAATACTTGCTAATATTTGCTAAATTCTGGACGTTATACTACTAATGAAATAAATTGATTGAAGATTGAATTGTTATTTTGATTTGAAGTTTTTAGTTGTCTCTTTTTTATCATATGGGTGATTTCTATTCCTGTGATTGTTTGTTTCGCTCCATTAAAGGATTTATAGGGCTTTGTCGCGTTTAGAAATGAAGTCCGATTACTCGATAATTTTTGCTGAATTTCAGACGTTATGCAAC
Source organism: Candidatus Arcanibacter lacustris (assembly GCA_000970895.1). GTDB lineage: Bacteria > Pseudomonadota > Alphaproteobacteria > Rickettsiales > Arcanibacteraceae > Arcanibacter > Arcanibacter lacustris. Next base: position 6 of record JYHA01000074.1, on the reverse strand, counting down.
CAGTGA
>JYHA01000073.1 GCA_000970895.1 Candidatus Arcanibacter lacustris | reverse complement strand
GTCAAAGAGCTTGATTCTAAAAAAGGCAAATGGTACCAAACTCAGGTACAAATCAAAATCAATTCATTATATTCACATGGCTCAAGGTCTAATATACTAAAACTACTAGAGTATTTTAATTTTGCAAGTAACAGCAAAGTTGGTAAAGATCTAGCTTATGCTATAGAATTTATCAAAGATAATGCGGATATTGGTGAAGATTGTTATCCCCAAACTGATCAAGTTCCAGTGAATGCTATTAGCTCTACTTGGAGAGACGCTGTAATAACCAAGAATGCTGATAATACTACCTGCGTTAATCGTATTAATTATGAAATTGCCATTTTAGAAGAATTAGGAGAATATCTAAATTGCAAGAAATTATGGATTAAAGGTGCTTATCGTTTTCGTAGCCCAGAAGAGGATATGCCAAAAGATTTTGATGATAGAGCTGATTATTATTATGGGCTACTTAAATTATCAAAAAATGGCAAAGAACTAACTGATATTCTTAAAAAAGACCTGCAAACTAGTCTAAAAGATCTCAATAGCAGTATTTTAGATAATCCTTTTGTAAAAATTACTGGTGATAGGAAGAAATCAAGAATTAAAATTACTCCTCATGATGCGCAAGATGAGCCCCTACACTTGAGCAAAGTTCAACTTGAGGTTAATAAAAGATTCTCTACCATTAATCTTATTGATGTTTTAAAAGAAGCAGATTTTAGAATTAATTTCAGTAATAAGTTTAATACTATTGCAAGTAGAGAAGGCATTAATGGAGAGGAGTTTCTAACAAGATTATTACTATGTGTATATGCTATTGGTAGTAATACAGGACTTAAAAGAGTAGCTGGAGCTAATCTTGATGCAAATTACGGAGATCTTCTTTATTTTAAAAGGCGTTATATTAGCGTAGCTAATATAAGAGCTGCAACAACCGATGTCATCAATGCTATTATTGAAATTAGAGATCCTAAGATCTGGGGCATTATGACTACGGGTTGTGCTTGTGATTCAAAGAAGATCTCTTGCTGGGATCAAAATCTTATCAGTCAGTGGCACACTAGATATCGTGGTAGAGGTGTAATGATTTATTGGCACGTAGATCAGAACTCTGCTTGTATTTACTCGCAAATAAAAACTTGCACGTCTTCTGAAGTAGGAAGTATGATTAATGGATTTTTAAAGCATGATAGTAAAATGGATATGAATAAGACTTATACGGATACTCATGGTCAAAGTGTTATTGGTTTTGCCATATCACATCTTTTGCATTTTGAATTACTACCAAGAATAAAGGGAGTTAATAAGCAAAAACTATATTATGCAAGTAAAGGGGATGACAAACTTTATCCAAATCTTGATCCTGTTCTAAAAAGATCAATTAATTGGAAAATTATAGAAAAATATTATCATGAAGTTGTAAGATATATAGCATCCTTAAAAACTGGAACTGTAGAAACAGAAGTTATGATCAAGCACTTGAGTATCGATAACAATGATCATCCAGTATACAAAGCTCTAAGAGAAATTGGAAATGTAGTCAAAACCATATTCTTATGTAAATTTATTACTTCACAGGATTTAAGAATAGAAATTACACAAAGCTTAAATATAGTAGAAAGAGTCAATGGTATTATGGGCTTTATCTTCTATGGTAAACTTGGTGAGATTTCCAGTAACAATATAGTAGAACAAGAATTATCGATAGTTTGTCTACATTTATTGCAAGTTTGTATGGTTTATATCAATACGTTGCTGATACAAGAAGTGCTCAGCGATAAGGCCTTATTTAATAAACTGACGAAAGAAGATAAGAGAGCCATCACTCCTCTGATTCATTCTCACATCAATCCATATGGCTTGTTTCCACTGGATTTGAATCAAAGATTGATTATTAGCAATGACAATATAAAAACTAAAACATCATATCAATATAAGGCAGCGTAAGAGAGTAAATGGATATAACAACAGAAAAAACTACAGAAACACCTTTCAAAAGAACTCCTGTTAGTAAAAAAGCTAAACAATTTGCTAAGTTACTAAAAGAAGAATGTCCTAATTATAGTTACTTAAGAGAGTTGTTTCGTCAAATAAGAATAGAACTTAAAGTTGAAGTTACTCATAAAGAGCAAAAGCTCCCATATGTGCCAAGTGAAGAAGAGATGCGTAAATATTATGAAATGGTTTGGAAATCTCGTGATATGAATCAT
>JYHA01000072.1 GCA_000970895.1 Candidatus Arcanibacter lacustris | reverse complement strand
GTCAAAGAGCTTGATTCTAAAAAAGGCAAATGGTACCAAACTCAGGTACAAATCAAAATCAATTCATTATATTCACATGGCTCAAGGTCCAACATACTAAAACTATTATTACATTTTAATTTTTGTGGCTACAGCGATGCAGGCAAAGATCTAGTTGATGCTATAGAATTTATTAAAGCTAATACAGATATTGGTCAAGATTATTATCCCCAAACAGATCAAGTGCCAGTTAATGCAATTAGTGCTGCTTGGAAAGTGGCTGTAATTACCAAGAATACTGATAATAAGGATCAAATTAATCGCCTTAATTATGAAATTGCTATTTTAGAAGAATTGGGTAAATATTTAAATAGCAAACAATTATGGATTAAAGATGCTTATCGTTTTCGCAAGTCCAGAAGAGGATATGCCAAAAGACTTTGATGAAAGAGTAGATTATTATTATGACTTACTTAAATTATCAAAATCTGGTACAGAGTTTACTAATAAGCTCAAAGAGGACTTATTTACTAGTCTAGAAAAGCTAAATGGGAATATTATGGATAATCTTTTTGTCAAAATTACTGGTGATAGAAAGAAGTCTAGAATTAAAATCACTCCTCATGTGCGCGGGGAAGAACCACTACACTTCCAGTAAAGTGCAACAAGAAATTAATAAGAGATTTTCTACCATCAATCTTATTGATATTTTACAGGAAGCGGATTTTAGAATTAATTTTAGTAATAAGTTTAGTACTATTGCAAGTAGAGAAGGCATTAATGGTGAGGAGTTTTTAACAAGATTATTACTATGTGTATATGCTATTGGAAGTAATACAGGACTTAAAAGAGTAGCTGGAGCCAATCTTGATGCAAATTATCAGGATCTACTTTATTTTAAAAGACGTTATATAAGCGTTGCTAATATAAGAGCTGCAACCACCGACGTCATCAATGCTATTATTGAAATTAGAGATCCTAAGATCTGGGGCATTATGACTACGGGTTGTGCTTGTGATTCAAAGAAGATCTCTTGCTGGGATCAAAATCTTATCAGTCAGTGGCACACTAGATATCGTGGTAGAGGTGTAATGATTTATTGGCACGTAGATCAGAACTCTGCTTGTATTTACTCGCAAATAAAAACTTGCACGTCTTCTGAAGTAGGAAGTATGATTAATGGATTTTTAAAGCATGATAGTAAAATGGATATGAATAAGACTTATACGGATACTCATGGTCAAAGTGTTATTGGTTTTGCCATATCACATCTTTTGCATTTTGAATTACTACCAAGAATTAAAGGCGTTAATAAGCAAAAACTATACTATGCAAGTAAAGGGGATGGAAAACTTTATCCAAATCTGGATCTTATTTTTAAGGGAGGTATTAATTGGAAGTTGATTGAAAAACAATATAATGAAGTTGTAAGATATATGGCAGCTTTAAAAACTGGTACTATAGAAACAGAAGTGATGATCAAGCACTTGAGTACCCCTAATAATAATCATCCTGTATATAAAGCTCTTACTGAGATTGGTAATGCTGTAAAAACCATATTTTTATGCAAATATATTTCTTCACAAGATTTGCGAATAGAAATTACGCAAAGCTTAAATATAGTAGAAAGAGTCAATGGCATTATGGGCTTTATCTTCTATGGTAAACTTGGTGAGATTTCAAGTAACAATACGACAGAACAAGAATTATCAATTGTTTGCCTTCATTTATTGCAAGTTTGCATGGTTTATATAAATACTTTGCTGATACAAGAAGTTCTTGCTGATCAAATCTTATTCGACAAATTAACAAAAGAAGATAAGAGATCTATAACCCCACTAATTCATTCTCACATCAATCCTTATGGCTTATTTCCACTGGATTTAAATCAAAGATTAATTATTAGCAATGACAATATAAAAACTAAAACATCATATCAACATAAGGCAGTGTAAGAGTATGGATATAACAACAGAAAAAGCTACAGAAATACCTTTCAAAAGAACTCCAGTTAGCAAGAAAGCAAAGCAATTTGCCGAGCTTCTAAAAAAAGAATGTCCTGATTATAGTTATTTAAGAGAGTTGTTTCGTCAAATTAGGGTAGAACTAGACATTAAAGTAACCCACAAAGAACAAAAACTCCCATATGTGCCAAGTGAAGAAGAGATGCGTAAATATTACGAAATGGTTTGGAAGTCTCGAGATATGAATCATATAGTAATTATAAAAACTCTATTATATACTGGTGCTAGAGTAAGCGAATTAGTGAATAT
>JYHA01000071.1 GCA_000970895.1 Candidatus Arcanibacter lacustris | reverse complement strand
CAAGTCCGATTACTCGATAATTTTTGCTGAATTTCAGACGTTATGCAACCAGTGACATAAAATCGTTAAAAATTGATTTGTTAATGTTAATATTGTGATTGTTGTTACTTTTTAGTTGTCCTTTTTTTATCATATGAGTGATTTCAATTCCTGTTATTGTTTGCTTGGCTCCATTAAAGGATTTGTAGCCAAGAGCAGGTTTGGTTCGTCGCTTGATAAACCTATGATCTTGTTCTACCATATTATTTAAATATTTGTTTTGCCTGATTTCTATTTGTTGTTCTTTGGGATAATTCTTATTAATTGATTCAAGAGCGCATTTATTAGCTCC
>JYHA01000070.1 GCA_000970895.1 Candidatus Arcanibacter lacustris | reverse complement strand
AAATTAGGCAAAACAAATACTTAAATAATATGATAGAGCAAGATCATAGGTTTATAAAACGACGAACTAAGCCTGCTCTAGGATATAAATCCTTTAATGGAGCAAAACAAACAATCACAGGTATAGAAATTACCCATATGATAAAAAAGGGACAACTAAAAACTTCAAATCAAAATAACAAATCAATCTTCAATCAATTTATGTCGTTGGTTGCATAATGTTCGGAATTTAGCAAAAATTAATAAAGTTGTAATACCTAATTACAAACGCGACAGAGCCCTACTTTGCGCTTTTCAAGAGTTCGTTAAAGTTAGGCCGAATTACAAAACTCCCACAGAGGTATTTAGACAAAATCATACTGTTGCTTTCGCTGCTTGAATTGGCCAAACTATAAAAGAAATGAACTTCTATACATTAATTAGTTTACTTGACAATTTGTCTTTTATATTATAAAAAAATGAAAAATCAATTGTTAATGAGTTGATATTAAGGTTAAAAAGTTAGGGATATTTTTAGTGACCATAGAAAGCTGTAGAATTATCGATATACCAACAGTTGTTGATGAAAAAGGTGAATTATGCTTTTTTGAGAGTAATAATGAATTACCGTTTGATATAAAAAGAATATATTATTTACATGGATTGAGTAAGGATGTTAGGAGGGGTTTTCATGCTCACAAACAACTAAATCAAATAATGGTTGCTATCTCTGGAGAGTTCAAAATACTACTAGATGATGGAAAAAATAAGTCAGTTTTTAATTTATCGTCTCCTAAACAAGGCTTGTATATAAGAAATATGATATGGAGAGAATTATTTGATTTTTCTGATAACGCCGTGGTGTTAGTAATTGCTAATCAAATATACAAAGAAAAAGATTATATTAGAAACTACGAAGAATTTATAAGAATTAGTAAGTGAAATTTAAATGAAAGATATAAAATTTTTAGACATAGGATATTTGTACCAAAAACATAAAAAAGAGTTAGATGATTCTTATTTTAAGGTAATGAATTCTGGATTTTATATTCGTGGTCCTGAGTTGTCAGCATTTGAAAAAGAATTCGCTAAGTATTCGGGAGGTTCTTATTGTGTTGGAGTTGGTAATGGACTTGATGCTATTGTTCTTTCCCTAAGAGCTTTAGGTGTAAAAGAAGGGGATGAAGTAATAGTTCCTTCTTTTACTTTTATAGCAACTTGGTTTGCAGTTTCAAATATTGGGGCTATACCAATAGCAGTAGATGTAGATATAAATAGCTATAATATTGACGTTACAAAAATTGAAAAGAAGATAACTTCAAAAACTAAGGCTATCCTTGCAGTGTATTTATATGGATTACCTGCTTATATAGATTCTATAAATGCAATTGCAAAAAAACATAATATATATTTTGTTGCAGATGCTGCTCAAGCTCATGGTAGTCAATATAAAAATAACAAAATAGGTGGTTTAGCTGACATTACTTGTTTTAGCTTTTACCCAGGTAAAAATCTTGGGGCTATTGGAGATGGAGGGGCTATAGTTACTAATAACAAAGATTTAGCAGATAAAGTTAGAACTATTGGAAATTATGGCTCTTCAAAAAAATACTATCATGATGAAATGGGAGTAAATTCTAGATTAGATGAATTGCAAGCTGGTTTTCTGAGAGTAAAATTAAAATATCTTGATCAGTGGAATAAAAAAAGAAATGAGCAAGCTAAAATATATAAAGATTTACTTAATACTTCTAAGATAGCTGTACAAATTATTCCAGATGATTATGTTTCAGCATATCACTTATTTGTTGTTTCTTCTGATGAAAGAGATGAGCTGCAAGAATATTTGTTTGAAAATAAAATAGAAACTATAACACATTATCCAATATCTATAAATAAATCAGATGCTTATATAAATAATAAAAACATTGATATAAATGAGTTTATTAATGCAGAAAAAGCTGCTAAAAAACTGCTCAGCTTGCCTTTGGGTCCTCATTTGGAAGAATCTGATATCTCATATGTAGCTAATGTGATAAACAGTTATTAGTTGTTAAATAACAAGTAAATTCAAGAAATACATATGTATTTCTTGAATATTTAATCAATATATAAAATATTTGATTATTTTAAATTCACATAGTAATAGTTCTGTAATTTAAGAATTTTTATCAACCTGATATTATAAAAAGGGTTATTGTTAAGATGGATGATGAATCAGTTAAGAATTTTTCTGAATTACAGTTGAGCTACGAAAAATTTCGTGATTTGGCACGTAATAAAAGTCTTAGTAGGTTTGAAAAAATAGGATTTCCCAATTCCTATCGAGAAAGATATGAACAATATATCTTTGAGGATATATGTTCAAAAGTAACAAATTTAGATGAAAAAAATAAATCAGTATTGGATATTGGTCCTGGTTGTAGTGATTTGCCAAAAAAAATAATAGAGATTTGTAGGCAAAATCATCATAATTTAGTATTTTGTGATTCAGAAGAAATGCTTGAATTTCATAAAGAAGAACCATTTTTACATAAAGCTTCTGGAATGTTTCCAAAAAATATCAATGATATTAAAAATATTGAACAAAAATATGACGTTATAATATGTTATAGTGTTTTTCATTATATTTTTGTTGATACTAATGTTTGGGATTTTATTGATCAATCTTTGTCATTATTAAATACTGGAGGGCAGTTTTTAATAGGAGATATCCCTAATAATTCTAAAAGAAAAAGATTTTTTTCAAGCGAAAGTGGTGTGAAATACCATCAAGATTTTACCAATTCTAAAGAAATTCCAGAGGTTAATTTTAATACCATAGAATATAATAAAATAGATGACGCAGTTATTAACTCTATTATTTTAAGAGCTCAATCTTCTGGATTTGATGCTTATCTAATTCCACAAAACCAAAAATTACCAATGAGTAACAGAAGAGATGATATTTTGATTACTAGGCCCTGATATGAAAAAAAATAGAAAATTGGTTATTGTCGGTGACAGTGATTTAGCACAAATTGCTTACGAGTATTTTACTTATGATTCTTCTTATCAAGTATGTGCTTTTGCAGTGGAAAAAGAATTTAAAAAACGTGATAAATTATTTGAGCTACCAGTAGTTCAATTTGAAGAGGTAGAGCAGTATTTTGATATAAATACTCACGAAGCCTTTGTTGCAATAACATATCCAAATCTCAACAGGTTGAGAACAAGGCTTTATCTTGCTGCAAAAGCTAAGGGATATAAAATTGCACGATATATCAGTTCAAAATCATTTTGTTGGCATAATGTAATATTAGGTGAAAACGTTTTTATTTTTGAAGATAACACTTTACAACCTTTTACTAAGATAGGTAATAACGTAATCTTGTGGAGTGGTAATCATATAGGACATCATTCAGAAATAAAAGATAATTGTTTTATTTCATCTCATGTAGTAATTTCTGGTCATTGCGTTATTGATGAAAATTGTTTTATAGGGGTAAATAGTACAATTAGTAATGGCATTACAATCGCTAAAGATAATTTTATTAATTTAGGTGCGGTGGTGCTGAAGTCTACTGAAGAAAATGCTTTTTATGAAGGTAATCCAGCTATGAAAAGATCTATCTCCTCGAAAAAGCTTTTTAAAGTAAGTGATGATAATTAAAATAAATTAGGACAAGGATAGTTTTGGTGTTTTATAAGAGATGTTTATAAATTGATAATAGAGCGATATAATAAGGACAAAAAAGACCTTTGGGATGATTTTATAGTCAATGCTAAAAACGGGATATTTATGTTTAAGCGAGATTATATTGACTATCATGCAGATAGATTCCTAGATCATTCTTTAATGATTTTTGAGGAAGAAAAACTTATATCATTGATTCCAGCAAATACTATAGATGGTATTTTTTATACTCATCAGGGATTAACATTTGGTGGATTTGTTATTGATAATAAGATGAAGTCTGATCAAATGTTAGAAGTTTTTTCTTGTGTAAAAAAATATTTGCTACAAAATAATTTCAACAAACTAGTTTATAAAGCATTGCCCCATATTTACCATAAATATCCTTCGGAAGAAGACCTTTATGCATTATTTGTCAATAATGCTTTGTTGTGCAGAGTTGATATCACTACTACCATAAAGCTTGGTAACAAAATTCCATTTTCTGAACTTAGAAAGCGAGGCGCAAAAAAAGCAATAAAAAATGGAATTAAAATTGGTATCAATGATGATTATATTAGCTATATGCGCTTGCTAACTTGTATTTTACAAGAAAAATATAAAAAGAACCCAGTTCACTCTTGTGAAGAAATTTTGCTTCTAGCTTCTTCTTTTCCTGAAAATATAAAGCTGTTTACAGCCGAAAAAGATGGAAAAATTTTAGCGGGAACTATTGTTTTTGAGTATGATTCTATCGTACATTGTCAATATATAGCTTCGTCTAATGAAGGAAAGGATTTAGGGGCTTTAGATGCAATTTTTTCTTACTTAATTAATGATTTTTATAGCAATAAACAATATTTTGACTTTGGTATATCTACAGAAAATAATGGCCTTTATCTAAACTCAAGTCTTATAAGCCAAAAAGAGGGTTTTGGTGGTAGGACAATAGCTCATTATTTTTTTGAGTTGCAGTTATAGAGTTGTCAATGCCGCCAAAAATTAGTGTTATTGTTCCTGCTTACAATCATGCGCCCTATATAGCTCAAATGATAGAATCTATTATTGAGCAAACTTTTTTAGACATAGAATTACTGATATTAGACGATGCTTCTCAAGACGATACAGAGGAGATAGTAAAAGGTTTTGCAGATGTTTGTAAAAAGCGATTTACGAAATTTTATTTTTATAAAAAAGAACAAAATTTAGGTTTGGTAGATAGTATCAAGAAATTAGTAGCAATGTCAGAAGGAGAGTTCATTTTTTCGTCAGCTTCGGATGATATTTTAAAACCTCAAACTATAGAGACACTATATGACTTTATCAAAGATAAAAGTGACTATGGTTTGGTGGTTGGTAATAATGAAATAATAAATGAAAAAGGTAACAAGATATACTGGGATAAAAAGAAAAAAAATGTGATTGATAAAAAACTAGCTTATTATAAAACTTTTGGAGATTTTCTAAAAGAAAAGAGAGCAGATGTTGATTTTTTTTCTAATGATTTTGGATCTTATGCAAGTTTATTAAAAGGCAATTATATACCTAACGGTTATTTACGTAGAGCTTCAGCCTTAAAAGAAAACATAAAAAATTTAGAAAATGATATTATGGAAGATTGGCATCTGATGCTACAATGTTCTAAAGAATATAAATTTAAATATATAGATAAAATTCTTTATTCCTATAGATTGCACTCAACAAATACTATAAAAAACACTTCTAAAATGATTGTATTATCTAATAATACGCTAAAGAAAGAGATGCGTCATTGCCTGATTAATAAGTTATTTATTTTATATATTATTAGTAGATTAAGATATTATTTTATATCTGTGAAGTCCGATATAATTCAGTTTATGAAAAATAGAATAAGGAAAGTATTATGAGATTCAGAATAAAATTGTTATTAGTTAGATTATGCAAGTTAATTCTACTAATCCCATCTCTAGTTATTATCACATTTTATGTGATAATAACTAGAGATTCTAACGCCTTTAAAATGAATAGATTTAATTATACAATATTTGTAATGTCAAGAATCATCTTCTATATGATTTTGAGAAAAAGGTTAGTCGTTCCTTCATATAAGACACCTGGACCTCTGACCGATGAATCTTCGGTTCCTTGGTATAATAAAAGATATTGTGAAAATAAAATTATAGAATTTAGTTTTTTATTTTATACTGGATGTATGTTAAAGAATTCAGGGTTTTTTAAGTTATCTTATGCTTATTTTTTATTCTTGGAAAAATTTAAGTCATTGAAATATTTTGCTTATTTAGGATTGGCAGACTTAAATCATTTAAGTTACTTATGGAGTAAGCAATATAAATCTTACTACGGGGATATTCATAAAATAACAGAAATTCAAGAATTTCTTGATCGAGAATATGTTGTAAGCTATGGAGCTAGATCAGAGGTGGTTTATAAAAAAGCTTTAGAATATTATCTTAAAGCTCTAGATATCAAAAAGTCAGATGTTTACGCTTCCGAGAGATTATGTCAATTACATGTTGATAATCGAGAAATAGATAAAGCATTAAATATTATGAAAAATCTAATTCTTGATATAAATATGTTGAATAAAAAAAATGAATTGCAGTTCATCTTGCCAAAATATGAAGATCTAATGAAAAAACAAAATATGTATCTATATACATTGGAAAATGATATACGTGAATTAATTTCCCATCAAGATATTCCGTGCAGATATATTGAAGATTCTCATGTTGAAACTTATAAAAAATCAATTGAAAGCTGTAATATATCACAGTATTTTCAAAAAAATTTTTATGAAACAAGTTTTTCCTATAATCAAAACCAACTTTTTTGGTATAGATTAACAAATGTCGAAACTACAGGAAATGGTTTAATATCTATTGATAGACAATATTTTATAGAAGAAACCACTAATACAAATTACGAACATATTAAGTTGTTTTCCCCAGAAATCAATATCATTAATGATCGCTATGTTTTTTGCAATGTTTCTGATTTAAATAGATCTAAGTTGTTTTATACAACGGTAGTTCTACCAGTTTGTGTAACTGATAACTTTTATCACTTTGTATTAGAATATCTTCCAACAATTTTACACTTTAAAAAAGTCATTGAAGATACAGGAGCAAAATTATTAATTAGAGACTTGAAATCTTGGCATAAAGATTTGTTGCTTTTCTTTGGTATTAATATTGATGCTGTAAAAACTATAAAAAGTTTTAAAGAATACATCTTTAAAGATGCTTTGATATTAAGTAATCTTTCAAAGATGTGTGTGCCAACTAAACGTGCAATTAACTTACTAAGAGATATTGTAATTAAAAGTCCATTATACAATAAAAATATTATTCCTGGGCTAAGAATATTTCTAATCAGAAATAATTCTTTTGATAGAAATATTATAAATATTGCTAATGTTGAAAAAGTATTGCAAAAAAATAAATTTATTTTTATAGATCCAGAAGGTCTTTCTATTGAAAATGTGGTAGATCTTTTTTCTAAAGCCGAAATTATTTGTGCCCAAGGTGGAGCGGCTTTGACTAATATTATTTTTTCTAATGTTCTTACAAAAATTATTCAAATTAGTTCTCCAGAACAATATGGATGTACTTTCAACATTATTTCTTCTGTTTTAAACCAAGAACAATATGTATTTCAAGCTGTGGGGCAAATAAGACCTAATATGTATAATATATGGAGTAATTCTAATATATATGTACCAATAGATGAGTTTAACGAATTTATTGAGCTTATTATTAACAAAAAATAGCTTTCGGAAACATTCAAGCTCGAAGTGCAACAGTATTAAAATTTTCTTGAGCAATCATTTCAGGCGGTGTTTTGAAATTGAATCGCTTTCTTGGTACGCCCCGTGGTAAGCGTCTAGCAAACCCGCTTATTATTATAAATTATTCGAGTTTAAGATTCCA
>JYHA01000069.1 GCA_000970895.1 Candidatus Arcanibacter lacustris | reverse complement strand
ATTTTAAAGGTTATAATAATAGCGCAAAAATGATCATGACTTGCTTGTATTTCAAGTTTAGGTATTCATTAAGTTATCGAGATATTGAAGAATTATGGCTTTGTCGCGTTTAGAAATGAAGTCCGATTACTCGATAATTTTTGCTGAATTTCAGACGTTATGCAACCAGTGACATAAAATCGTTAAAAATTGATTTGTTAATGTTAATATTGTGATTGTTGTTACTTTTTAGTTGTCCTTTTTTTATCATATGAGTGATTTCAATTCCTGTTATTGTTTGCTTGGCTCCATTAAAGGATTTGTAGCCAAGAGCAGGTTTGGTTCGTCGCTTGATAAACCTATGATCTTGTTCTACCATATTATTTAAATATTTGTTTTGCCTGATTTCTATTTGTTGTTCTTTGGGATAATTCTTATTAATTGATTCAAGAGCGCATTTATTAGCTCCTCTCTTATCAACATTAACTTTTACGGCTCTGTCGCGTTTGTAATTAGGTATTACAACTTTATTAATTTTTGCTAAATTCCGAACATTATGCAACCAACGACATAAATTGATTGAAGATTGATTTGTTATTTTGATTTGAAGTTTTTAGTTGTCCCTTTTTTATCATATGGGTAATTTCTATACCTGTGATTGTTTGTTTTGCTCCATTAAAGGATTTATATCCTAGAGCAGGCTTAGTTCGTCGTTTTATAAACCTATGATCTTGCTCTATCATATTATTTAAGTATTTGTTTTGCCTAATTT
>JYHA01000068.1 GCA_000970895.1 Candidatus Arcanibacter lacustris | reverse complement strand
AGGAGTCGTCAAAAAATAACTCTTACAAAATGATATAAAATATGCCATATTGTTATGTATTAAAAGATATAGTATTTGCCAAACAAAGATTTGAAATGATATCGTGGGCTTTAGACGAGAGGCTAAAGCGATTATTTGCCGCATCTGAAGCAAAAGTTTTAGGTCGTGGAGGCGTGACTAAAATTGCACAAGCAACTGGTTTGGCAAGAATAACAATTCATGCTGGAATCAAAGAATTAGAAAATAGATCAGAAGAAATTGTAGATGTACCTATAGGAAAAACCAGAAAGTCTGGTGGTGGTAGAAAAAATATACTCCAAACATCTCCAGAAATACTAGATGACTTAAGAAAGCTTGTTGAACCAACTACGCGTGGAGACCCAGAATCTCCATTGTTATGGACCTGCAGAAGTTTAAGAAATTTAGCTAGCGAACTAGTCTCCTTAGGCCATAAAATAAGTCATGAAACAACTGGCCTATTATTAGAGAAGCTAGGGTATAGTTTACAAGGCAATCGTAAGACTCTTGAGGGATCCAATCATCCTGATCGCAACGCACAATTTGAATTTATTAATACCAAAGTCCAGGAAATACAATCTGAAAATAATCCAGTAATTTCAGTAGATACAAAAAAGAAAGAACTTATTGGTCAATATAAAAATTCGGCTTTGTCGCGTTTAGAAATGAAGTCCGATTACTCGATAATTTTTGCTGAATTTCAGACGTTATGCAACCAGTGACATAAAATCGTTAAAAATTGATTTGTTAATGTTAATATTGTGATTGTTGTTACTTTTTAGTTGTCCTTTTTTTATCATATGAGTGATTTCAATTCCTGTTATTGTTTGCTTGGCTCCATTAAAGGATTTGTAGCCAAGAGCAGGTTTGGTTCGTCGCTTGATAAACCTATGATCTTGTTCTACCATATTATTTAAATATTTGTTTTGCCTGATTTCTATTTGTTGTTCTTTGGGATAATTCTTATTAATTGATTCAAGAGCGCATTTATTAGCTCCACTCTTATCAACATTAACTTTTACTGGCTTACCATGCTGTTTTATTGCGTTTCTGAAAAATGCTTTGGCAGCTATTGCATCTCTTTTGGCTCGCAAACAAAAATCAATTGTTAAGCCATATTTATCAACAGCTCTGTATAAATAACACCACCTACCTTTGACTTTTATATAAGTCTCATCCATGCGCCAACTACTATTAACATTGTGTTTTCTGCTACGAAACCTTTTGTCAAGCAGCGGAGCAAACCTTTCCACCCATCTTTGGATGTTAGAATGATCTATATTCAAACCTCTGATTTGACATAATTCTTCTATATCTCTGTAGCTCAAGGCGTATCTGAATTTGAAATACAAGCAAGTCATGATCATTTTTGCGCTATTATTATAACCTTTAAAAT
>JYHA01000067.1 GCA_000970895.1 Candidatus Arcanibacter lacustris | reverse complement strand
CCCTTAGCAAAAATGGCATAACACCAGTGATTCCACCACCTTCACATGCTACTGTACTAAATAAAGAAAACAGCACTTGGCATGATAAAATAGTCAGTTATATTAAAGAAAAGGGAACGGTTTATGCATTTCATAAGAAATATGACTATGGTATTCGCAGTAAAGTTGAAGCTCAATTTTCAAGAATTAAAAGATGTATTGGTCCATCACTTATGACTCAAAAAATAGAATCTCAAAAAGTAGAAATGGTAATTATAGCAAATATTATTAATTTATGGAACTCATTTGGAATGGCCAATTCTGTGAAAAACGTCTAAAATCCGTATAGAGGCGGGGAAATATACCCTGCCGAACAAAGCCGGATGCAAGAAAATATTCACAAGGAACTTTAATTTCAGCTACTCTTCATGAAGAATGTCAAAATTGGGAGTGCGCATATGTTACTCAATTTGCTGTAAACACCACTAAGGTAGAATATGTTTTTCCACAAGGAACAAAATGGATTGTTGATTATAAGGAATATAATGAGTATACAGGACTGCAAGAGTTAGGTTTAATACAGATTTGCGGCAACTCAACATTTTCTAATGTAAACATATCGCATGATGAACTATAAATTACGGAAGGCAACAATTATTATGTTTTTTTTAAGTCTGGCAGTGTTAACATCAGCCTCTGCTTTTGCCGGACATAAAGATGTAAAAATTATCAATGAAATCAAAATCTTAAAAAATAGATTAACAAAGCAACATCCGATTGATGATCAAGAGCAATATGAGAATTTTTGTAAAGATAATGGTTTTGCAAATCAGTGTAATAGTTCTCATTATTTATATAAAAAACTAAGTAATGAGGAGCTGCTAGCATATGATAATTATTTATCATCACTTTATCAAATATTAGAAAAAAAATTACCAACCACTCGCCTAATCACAAATAAAAAACAAACTATCATTAGTAAAATTAAAGCTGCAATTGATCAAGCTTTGATAGGCGATGCGCTGGGATTTTTAATTGAAAATGAATCTACGATCGCCGAGATGAAGGAACATTTTCCAAATGGTGTTGTAGACATTAGCTCTGTAAGCGATTCATTAAAAGCAAATAAATTATCTACGAAATATGGTAAGTATAATAACAATAATTTGAATCATCTTGGCAAAATTATTTATAGCGACGATACGGAGATGTCATTGTTGACGCTATATAGTGCCTTAAAAAGCTATAAGAAAGACCAAAAAAATATTGATTTGATTATGGGTGATTTTAGCAAAAATCTAGCGATACATTGGTATTTAAACTTAAAACTATCAGGAAAATATGGCGAAGATGGTCTATATTACGGCATGCGAGGCTATGGTAAAAAAAGTCTAGAATCTTTCTCAGATATTTATCATAATAAGTTAAGTGATAAAAGCAATTTAAATAATGGCTCCCTGATCAGCTCTTGGATATTCGGTTTAATGCCTTATGAAAACTATCAAATTGCAAGCGAGATAGCTTTTAATAAATCATTAATTACTAACAAATCCTATGAAGTAGCAACTTCATGTGCGGTAATGGCTGCTGCTATTCATATAGCTATTTATGATATGCCAAGATCGAAAATTGAAATAGTTGATAAAATGATAGAGGTAGCTTTGTTATTTGAAAATAAATATTCAAACCAAAATCCACTAACTTCAACTTATCTTAAATATGCAAAACTAGCAGCGCTTGAAGATATTAATCCTGTATTATTTTACAATTCTAATATTGGATATTATGCGCCAGAAACCACTGCTGCAGTTGTTTTTTGTTTTTTAAGGCATGAGTATTTTTTAACATCATTAATTGAATCAATACATATTCCAGGAGATAGTGATTCTGTAGCAAATCTATCATCTGCATTAATGGGTGCGTATTTTGGGATAAAATCATTTCCAAAAGAATATCAAGATTTCATTGAGGTACCATCCATGACATTAAGAGATGATATATTCGGTATGAATTCTTTAATTGATGAAATATTAGCAAATATTCACAGGTAGCAACAAGTATGACACAAATACATCGCCCGACAATAAGAAAAATAACTCATCTCAATATATCGCTAACAAGTGTAGGTGATCTCTATGATCTTACTACAATCAAAACATCGGAAAATATTAACCTAAACTCCCAGAGATGTGGGCATTATAATATTTAAATTCCTTGCTAAATCTTTAACTTTTTTGTTTGGCTCTTGGACTAATATCTCGTTGTCGTAAATCTTAGCCTTCAGTCCTCGTAGTCTTATCAAGGCCTTGTCCATAGTGATACCTGGTTGTAATTTTTGTCTCATGGTAATAAACAAAATTAATGATATAAATACTAACATCAAATAGCCATTAATCGATTGTTCACTATGAACTCTGAGCGGCAATAGGTTATTATTAGATTTCGCAAATCCAAAAATCTGCTCGATAGCTTGACGGGTATAATAAGTCGGTAAAACATCTTGCCGCTCAATTTTTGACCTTGATAGTAATATCAAAAATCCGCTATATTTAATTTTCTTGTTAAGCTCGGTAAGCTGCTTTTCTGTGTGCTTAGCATCAAAACTATCCCTCAAAATAATATTCATGTCTTTTGCTTTTTTGCTAGGATCTAAAATAACATGAGCAAACATTTTTTGCCCATATATCTTCATCTCTTTACTTTTTATAAACACCACTCTATCGCCATATTTGCTAGCATTTTCATGGGACTCCTCAAGTTTTGTATCATCAATTAATTTGTAAAAAATATTATGACTTCTTGGCAATCTTGTAACAAAATCTATATTTTCTTCGCACATATAAAGAAGATTTTCTTTCGAGCAATAACCTGCGTCTAATATTGCGGAGCCTGTATTTAAGCCTAGTTGCTTGATTTCCTTAATCGTCGTTTGAAGAGTTGAGTTATCACTGATATCGCCCCCAACAGCCCTAAAATAAATCGGTAATTTTGAGTCTTTATCGACAAGCATTAGGCAAGTGACATTTTCTTTGATCCCATCTGAAGTATAACCAAAAGCATTAATTGTGCTATTGATTGCACTGGGTAAGCTTGTGCTATCTATTAAAAGTCCTGTTTTATTTGGAAAAAATTTGGCAACATAATTTCTAAAGAATTTTTGTTGTAACTCTCCTTTGCCAAGCTTTTCGATTAACCTACTGATATCTTGCGATGTAGTTTTGGCTTCGGGGAATAATTTGTTTGCTATGTTTCCCTCCACCCAATCATCGCATGTTTGCATGCTCGATCCTTCCACAATTTGATAACAAGATAAATTCATTATACTATCTGATGATTCCTCAAAGCTGTCTTTTATAACTTGATCTAGACCTATATTCTTTGCAACCTCATTTATTGCAAAACTATCACCAAAATCCAGAATGGCTTTCTCTGGTTTTAAAGCCGCTGGCCTTCTGCCAGTTTTTTTATACGCACCACCTTCTGTTTCCGCGTTGCCCAGATATTTAGTCGTTTGCCTATTCTTCTTAAGTTCCTTATCCCAATATTGGGTAACGGAATATACATAAAATTTATTGCCACGTTTTTGATATCTAATACTACTCATTTTATCCTCATAATTTTAGCCGCTATATGCAGCCCATATGGGCATTATATAACGGGCAAAAAAAATAGCAAGAAAATCTTGCTATTAGCCCGCGTTCATTAGGGTTAAATTAATTTAGTGACTTTTATGCAACAATCACCATGCCCATATCAATCGGGAGTTTAGGATTAAATTTAAGACAGGCTTCATTCTTCATAGCAATAACAATGCATTTAGAGAGTGGTCTGGCATGACATTTCTTAATAACAACCTATTATTTGTTTCAAATATAGGATATGGAATGTATACAACTCCAACATTTGATTTTCTTGGAAAAGTTGAATCATTATCTAATGCCATGATATTTCCAATCAATGTTGAGGAAGAATTAACTGATATTGAAGAGGTAACTAGTGGAGATGGAGTTAGTTGTTTTATTTCTCATGAATCAACCAAAATAGGTGGGGAAAATTATATTTCATTTTATAAAAACTGTGATTTATACCAAGGTATAGGTACATACATAAAACTTCCTGAAGAAATAAGTATGCTCCCCAAAAATCAAGGTATTGAAGCGTTAGCAATTTCTAATAATGGCAATATAGTGGCTATTGAAGAATTTGGATTAGACAAGATTTATCATCGTATGTGGATTTGGAATATTAGAAATCAAGACTACGCACTAAAAACTCTACTTTATCAAACCGACTACTATGTAGGGGTTTCTTCAGCTACATTTTTACAAGATAATTCTCTGTTGATTGTAGAAAGAAAAACTATTAATTCTTTAAATAAATTAGATAAAACTGACTATCAAATCACAGTGAATCAAATTTTATCAAGTGAGTTATATGAAAGTTCTGGTTACATTGTAACAAAACAAGAAATTATAGCTTTAAAAAATGATGGTAAGAATATAGCTAGTCTTTCAGAAAATATTGAGGCTATTACAATTAAATCTGACCTTGCAAAAGTTGATATCTTCTTATTATCAGATGATCAGTCTTTGAATAGAACTGTTTTTCTTCAATTTGAATTTACATTTGATAATTGCGGTATTAATCTCAATGGAACGAAGACTAGTATTATTCATGATGAAATTTAAGGTAGAATACGAATGAAATATTCAAATATTATTGATGAAATAGAATTAAAAAAAAATAGACTATCCGCTTCTTGTAATGATCTTGAGAAATATAATAAATTTTGTTCTGAAAATAATTTTTTAACACAGAGTAAAAGCAGTCACTACATTTATAAAAAATTAGATATTTCAACACTCAAATCATATGAATCTTATATGATTGCTATATATACAATATTGCAAAATCAATTACCTCACGCAAATCTTCATTCTATTGAAACTCAAAATATAGCTTCTAAGATAAAAACATCAGTAAATCAAGCAATAATAGGTGATGCTCTAGGGTTTTTAGTTGAAAACGAAGAAACAATTGGACAAATGAAAGAGCATTTTCCCGAGGGCGTAGTGAATGTTAGGGCAATTAGAGAAGCTCTAAAATCAAGAGTTCTTAAAACTAAATTTGGTAGGTATAATAACAACAATCTAGACAAAGAAGATAGGATTTTGTATAGCGATGATACAGAAATGTCGATGATATCTCTACAAAGTGCTTTAAAAGTTTTTGGTAATTCAAATCAAAACCCAGAATTATTTGTTCAAAATTTAGCTGAAAATATAGCTTGGCATTGGCATTATAATATGAAATCTTCAGGAAATTATGGTGAAGATGGCCTTTATTACGGAACAAGAGGATATGGTAAAAAAAGTTTACAAGCATTTTCTGATATTTATAATCATAAATTAGTAGAACAATCTAATTTAAATAATGGACCTCTAATTAGCTCATGGGTTCTTGGATTAATACCTTATGAAAATTATATGGTAGCAGCTGAAATGGCAGCTAAAAAGTCGTTTATTACTAATAAATGTCACGCTGTATCAATCTCATGCGCTGCCTTAGCATCGGCATTTTATATATCAGTTTATGATTCTCCTAAGACGAAAGTTGAAGTTGTTGACAGAATGATTGAAGTAGCTTTACTATTTGAAGAAAGATATTTGAATGAAAATCATAACATAGAGTTTCTTCCTTCATCATATCTTAAATATGCAAAGCTTGCAGCTCTTGAAGATATAAATCCCGTAATATTTTATAATTCTGCTGTAGGTTATTATGCTCATGAAACCACTGCTGCGGTTGTTTTTTGTTTTTTAAGACATAAATATTTTTTAACATCTTTGGTAGAGTCTTGTCATATTCCTGGAGACAGTGACAGCGTTGCAAACTTGGCATCAGCGTTAATGGGCGCGTATTTTGGACAAGAATTTTTTCCTCAAGATTACTTGCAATATATTGAAACTCCATTAATTACGATACATGATCAAACATTAATGATGGACTATCTTGTTACCGAGCTAATTAGCAGCAACCCACTAATTGAAGTGCAACAGATTGATACTGTAATAAAATCTGTAGACACTATTGAATATAATATCATAAAGAAAGAAATAAAAAATAATTTTCACGAGTGTCTGTATAATAAATACTTAAATATCAATTTTGCAGCCTCCATTGCAACAGAAACATTAGAGTTAGTACCATATTTTAGATTAATAACGAACGAACTTAAATTTAATAGCAGTATGCCACATATTTTAGATAATGATTATCTATTAACAACCCTTCATTTTACGTCAACTATGATAGCTTATTCAAGTAACCCTCTCATAGCTATTAAAATTTCGGGACTATATGCTAGTAATTTATTTTTGAATAGGAATTTAGAAAATAATATCGATCAAAATTGTCTTACGCTCGTTGCAAGTAAATCTTTTTATGCTGGAATAGCCTTTTATGCTAAATCAATTTTAAATCCTGCTATCTCACCCTCGTTAATTGCTCTTGGCGAGATCAACGATCCTTTAATATCTGGGCTACGTTGTTTAGAAAAACAAAGCTATTATTACAACAACTGGGTCAAAAATACTATACCACCCATACTTTGGATTGCAAATCTAGGTATGAACGCTATGATGCTGTATCAAACCAGTAATTATATTAGTAAAGAAAATCTTATCTATTCTGACATTAGTATAATAAAGCTATTTAGTTATTCTATCAAAAGTGCTGTGGGAATTTATTTTACTACAAAATCTGCTCTAATAGCGGCGGAAGAAATAAAAGAACAATTTAATTTTATAGAGGATTGTTTGCAAAATCATGATTTAATAACATGCATAATTGGCGACAACCCCACTACCGACCATGTATGATAAAATATTTTGAGATACTCTGTGTTATATACACTAGATATGGCTTCCATCTTTACTTTATATGATGCCTGACCTATTTAGGGTGGCTTTGTTCGGTAGGGGGGTTGAATTTTATTTAAAAATAATATAGATTTAACGA
>JYHA01000066.1 GCA_000970895.1 Candidatus Arcanibacter lacustris | reverse complement strand
CGGCTTTATGTCGTAAAAAACTTAGCCCTATTCAATCTGGATCTATCAAAACCTGGGCTTGCGCCATAATTCATGCTATTGGCACTATAAATTTTCTATATGATAAATCTACTACGCCTTATATTTCTAACCAAGATTTAATAGGTTATTTCAATGTTTCCAAAAGTACTGCTTCTGGTAAATCAAAGCAAATTAGAGAATTATTAAAAATGCACCAATCAGATTATAAATGGATGATACCAAGTATGATTGATAATTCACCTATGGCTTGGATTATTATGGTTAATGATTTTGCGGTTGACATTCGTACTATGCCATTCGAGATACAGGAACAAGCCTTCCAAAAGGGATTGATACCCTATATACCAAAATAATTTACTATTTACATATTCATGTTATTTATATTTATGTTTTTGATCAGCATGAGTCGAAGGGGGGATGTAAATTATTAAGCTTATAATTAACAAATAATTGTTAGACATTTATATTGGAAAGTTGGGGCTTTGCTGAATTAGCGTAAAACCACATTTTTAAATTTTGAAGTTTCTTGTAAATTTTGACGCTTGTCTAAATTGACAATTAATCATTTAATTTATAAACTCACATTTTTAATAAACAATATTAGATGATATAACAAACGAAATATTAAAAGAAGCACCAGTCTTATGGGAGCATTAGATCAAATCAATCAAACATATGGCAGAAGAACCATATTTATAGCATCAACTGGAATTACACATAATTGGCTACCTAAATCAAATATGAAAAGTAATGCATATATATCTAATTGGAATGAGATAGTACGGGTTATTTAATTTAGTACATTATATCATATAACGTTACACTATATAATGATACATAGTGTTATATGCTTATGTCTATATGTAAACATGTACATTATAATATAATAATGATATACAATATAACATATCAATGTGTATTATTGATATGTTATATTGTATATCAACCCGCGTTTAATAAAGGCAATATTTGATAATTAATACTCCCTATACCACACTATAAATGATCTTCACCAAAACTTTTTTCACCCACATTCAGTGGGTCAAATGTTTTGGTTATCGACAACATTCATATAGACATAAAATTATATATTAAAGTACGAGTTATAATCTATATTAAAATACTGTATAACATTACACTGTATAATATTGCACAATTCAGTCAGAAAGATTTAAAGGGATGTTGGTTGGTATTAATAAGTTTTTATTGGCTCAGAACGAGTTAGATAGTATATTGTTGCTACAATATATTGTATAATATTACAAGGTGTAACATTATACAATATATTGTACTTCATTTCTTCTTCTATCTTTAATTTCTTCTTCTATCTTTAATTTCTTCTATTGGAATATTAAATCCAAAAACCTTTAAAGCCTTTAAAACCAATGACCTTTCAGTGTCATAAGGGTTGTTTGCAAGATATTGTCTTATTTGCGTCTTTAAATGAAGAGGTATTACCGCAACTAACTTTTCATTCTTTTTATTAGAATGAGCTGTAGACATAAAATTAGAAGCAGTTGAATTATTATCAAAATTAATTTCCTTATCAATTTCTTCTGAAACAACCGTTGCGGGAGGAACTTTAGCCAAAATAGAATCAAGTTTTTTACTACACATAAATATTTCCTTTTTTATAATTTTAAATTACTTATTTCTGTCATTATTGCAGCAATATCCCTTGCAGCTGCTCCATCTGGTTCAGTGATACAAGGAGATAAACCTTTAATCGCAGCCTCTGGATAAGCAACCCTTAAAAACATCTCTGAATTTAAAACAAAATAACCCATTGACTCTAACTCTGATCTTATATGTCTAGAAATAATTGTACCATATTGCGACATAGTTAAAATCATTCTATATAATATTGGATTTCCAAGTCTTTCACTTGTTTGATTTAGCTCGCTAATCAATGAATAGGTTTCTACAGCAGCCGTCAAGTCATCTGCTGATGGTTTTAAAGGTATTATTGCTAAGTCACTATTTATCAAAGCCTTAATAGTAGTTCTATTTCTAAATCCACCTGTATCAACTATTATTGGATAATAATCTTTTTTTAATTCTTCAATAACTTCAGAAACACTTTCTTCTGGTTCTGCTACTAAATGAAGATTTTTTAATATTCCTTCCTGAGTATTTCTTTTAATTACACTTCCCTGAGGATCTGCATCTATAACAGCAACTTTAAATCCACTTTGTAAGAAGTGACAAGCGATGCTTCTTACTAATGTGGATTTTCCAGCCCCACCTTTTGAAGTAGCTAACGTAATAACCTTTGGTAACATATTATTCTCCTATGTATTTTTGCTACACTTTAGCATAATTATTTATAATCTTATAACGTATAACAAAGCTACTTAGTCACATTGTATTATATCAACGTTATACATTATAAGATTACAATGTATATTATAGACAAGCCTAAATAAAAGTCTAATTTGGCCTGTTCTATACTTTATAATGTTATTATTATATTACGTAGCTACATGCACACATTATAACATACAACATATCTACATAACTATGTAGATTATTTATATCATAAAATCATAGTATAAGCCAGAAGAAAAAACCTTTTATATTATTAAATAATACAACATCACCTAATAAAACCTCTTTACACCCAAAGCCATTATGTGTAGTATGTTAATAGATTGCTGTATTAACTCTAATAAATGAAGTTATGTTAAAGAATATAAAAAGTAGAGGCGAATCTAAAAAGTTTAGTGTAAATTTTCCTAAATCACTTTTAGATGAAATTGATGTAATATGTAATGCAAATTATATAGCTCGAACTGCTTGGATTCTTCAGGCATCAAAAGAAAAATTAGAAAGGGATAGATATGAAAAAATGAAAAAGTTACAAGAAAATATGGGACATTAATTAAGAAAACCCAGTTGTAGCTGGGTTTTCTTTCTCATTTTAGCGCATCTGAAAACAAGTCAGAACACGAACTTCATACATGTCATGATAGCTATTTATAGTCACATTGTCAATGATTTTGTTGTTGGATGCTAATAGAAATTTATTATCTAAAGGTATATTACAATGACAAAATTACTTATAGAAGAATCATGTTTAATGTTTCAACCTAGTCTTGCAAAGAGACTTGGATTAAACGAGGCAATAATCTTACAACAACTACATTACTGGACTGTTTCTTGTAAAAAAAATCAAGAAGATGGACATGTGTGGATATATAATACCTATTCCCAATGGCAGAATCAATTTTATTTTTGGTCAGAAGTAACGGTAAAAAGAGCCATTAAATCTCTGGAAACTCAAGGGATTATATTTTCTAAAGCTGGTAAAAATAAACAAATCAAAACAAAATACTATACTATCAATTATAGTAAAGTCTCTGAATTAAATATTAAAACAATTGATAATGCTAGAGATCAAATTGATCAGTCAGACAGATCAAATAGAACTGTCAGACAGGTCAATTTGATCTCTTCTATTAATATAGAAACAAAGACTACTACAAAAGAATATCTCTCAAAAGGAAAGGAGGAAAATTTTGAAAGAAAAAATGAAATTGAAATCAATTTAGAAAATTCTCTTTCTCAAAAAATATCTAAAGAAAGTAATTTAGAGAGAGAAATGATAGATATTTGGAATGATATTTTTGTAGACGAGGGTGGGGAAGGGATATCACTAACATTCACTCGAAAAATAAATTTACGAAAAGCTGCTAATTATTTCAAAGATGATTTAGATAAATGGACAAGTTATTGTCAGAAAATATCCTCTAGTAAGTTTTTAATGGGAGAGGTAACTAACTTCAAAGCATCAATTGATTGGTGTATCAAAGAAGATGTAATCATAAAAATTTTAGAAGATAGTTATAAATGTGGTGATAGGGTAGGTGGTAAGAGTCCTTTAAAACAAAGTATCATTGAAATAAAACCAAAATCATCTGATCCTTTATGGCTTGAGGTAGTAGAAAAATTCAAACAACTTTATGGGGAAGCAATAACGGCTTCATGGCTCAGTAAGCTTGATTTTGAAATTATTGATCCAAATATAGTTATCTTGTCATCTGAATCCAAATTTATCCTAAATTATGTTGAAAATAAATACTTAAACCAACTTAAAAAAATGTTTAAGGATTTATCTAGTGGTAAAATTGATAAGGTTATTTTAAATAATACAATAAATACAAAAAATATTTGTAATAAAAATAATAGCAAGCAAGAAAATCCTACTCGCCTTGCTTGTTAATGATCAAGATCATAGATGTAATATAAAAATAATAATCAATAAAAAGGAATTACAAATAAAATGAAATATTACCAAGAGTTGGAAAAAATTTATAGCCGAATTACCAGCGTAGAAAACGCTAATTCTATTCTTGCTTGGGATATTGCAGTTAATATTCCTGAAAATTCTATTGAAACTAGGGCAGAGCATATATCAGAACTTAAAAATATTGCTCATGAAATATTAGTCGGCAATAGACTTGGAGATTGTTTGATTAATATAGATGCAAAGTTACTTGATGTTTGGCAAGGCCCATTCAAGCAGCAAAAGGGGTCTGGGCAAATGATTGTGTAAATTTCTCATAAGTTATATAAATAATAATTATAATTTAAGGAGAAAGACCATGAACAAAGTTGTCCAACATTCGAAGATGAAAGAAGCATTAGATTTGCTATTAGAAGGAGATGTTGATATCTCTAAGGCCCTTGAAGAAGGTGGATTAATCAAGCAATTAACTAAAGCAGTAATAGAAAGAGCATTATCAGAGGAGATGAATAATCATTTAGGCTACGATCGTTATAGTCGTTCTGATTTAAATAATGCTAGAAATGGCCACTATAACAAGAATTTAATTACTGACAATGGGGTAATTGAACTAAATGTGCCAAGGGATAGGAATGGTGATTTTGAGCCTGCCATAGTGCCTAAAAAACAAAATAGGATTGCAGGTTTAGATAAAAAAATATTATCATTATATGCTAAAGGTATGAGTCTTTCTGATATCAAGCAGCAAATCTATGAGCTTTATGAAGCTGAAATCAGCGAATCATTGATCAGCAAGATTACTGATGGGGTGATGGATGAAGTAAAAGCTTGGCAAAACAGACCCTTAGAATCTGTTTATCCTATAGTTTATTTTGACTGTTTAGTAGTCAAAGTTCGTCATGACAAACGCATTATTAATAAGGCTGTATATGTGGCTTTAGGTATTGATTTATGTGGTAAGAAAGATATTTTAGGCTTATGGATTAGTGAGAATGAAGGTGCTAAGTTTTGGCTTGGTAATTTAACAGAAATGAAGAATCGAGGTATGCAGGATATGTTGATCGCCTGTACCGATAATTTAACTGGTATGTCTGAAGCAATATCAGCCGTTTATCCAAAATGTGAGCATCAATTATGCATAGTTCATCAAATTAGAAACAGCTTGAAATATGTATCTTATAAAGATAGAAAAGAATTAGTGGCTGATTTAAAGCCTATTTATACTACAGCCACTGAAGATGCGGCTCTATTGGCTCTAGAAGCTTTTGCATTAAAATGGGATAAAAGATACCCTCAGATTTCAAAATCCTGGTATCATAATTGGGCGAATTTAGTAATTTTTATGCAGTATCCATCCAGTATTAAGAAGATCATTTACACCACAAATTCCATAGAATCTCTCAATAGTCAACTTAGGAAAGTCACCAATAATAAACGTGTTTTTCCGAATGATGATGCTGTGTTTAAATCATTGTACTTGACAATAGATTACATTACTGCAAAATGGAATATGCCAATCCAAAATTGGAACGAAGCTATGGCTCATTTTTTGATAAAATTTGAGGGTAGAATTTAAGTGTTATGAGAGAATTTACACAATCAAATCAAAAGACCC
>JYHA01000065.1 GCA_000970895.1 Candidatus Arcanibacter lacustris | reverse complement strand
TTCTAAACGCTATAATATTGACCACTATAAATAAAAATAATGCCAGTGCAAATGTGACAATAATATGACTTGTCACAGTAAATCCATAAGGTAACATACCGAGCAAATTAGAAAATAACACAAAAATAAAAATGGTAAAAACGAGTGGCATGTATTTTAGAGACTTACCCCCTGCAGTATCTTTTAAAATCGTCTCTACAAATTGATAGAGCATCTCAGATAAAGACTGCATTCTATTTGGGACTAATTTGGCATTTCTCATGGGAAGAGCAAGTAGTATAGCGGCTACTATCAGAGCCAGAATCATAAATAGGGATGAATTAGTAAAGCTGATATTAGAAGTTGCTAGATCTAAATTAACTAGAGGCTTTATTTCAAATTGTGCTAATGGACTATGACCTGACATTTCACATCTTATTTTATTGATTTATACAAAATATATGAAGACATCATAACAGCAATTATCATAAAAAACAATATCCCATAAGGGCTTATATCAAAATATTTATCAATATAATTGCCAAAAACCAAACCCATGATGATGGGTAGTGTGAATTTTACAATGATAGATACAACATCAAGATTTTTATTCATTATATTTCTTACATAAGTGATTAATAATGCAAGTAGAGCATAGTGGTTTTATTGCTTTGCAAAGATATCTACCATGAAAGATAAGTAAATTATGAGCAGTAATTCTCCATTTAATATCTATGATCTTATTTAAAATCCTTTCTGATTCATGTGCATTTTTAGCATTGGTGATACCAAGTCTATTAGCTACTCTAAATACATGAGTGTCAACAGCAATTACAGGATGATTATATACGCAGTTCAAATATACATTAGCAGTTTTTCTTCCTACTCCAGGAAGGGATATTAATTCCTCAAATATAGATGGAATAACTCCATCGTATTTTTCTATTAAAATTTGCGATAAAGCGATAATATTCTTCGCCTTAGAGTTAAATAAACTAATAGTCTTGATATGTTTTTTTAGTCCCTCTTCACCAAGTTCTAGCATTGCACTTGGATTATCTACTATTTCAAATAATGATTTAGTGGCTTTATTGACGGATTTATCAGTGCTCTGAGCAGATAGAATAATTGCAATTAATAATGTAAAATCATTGCTATATTCTAGCTCAGTTTTTAAATCCCCAGACACCTCACTAAGTATAGTAAATATTTGATCTATTTTTTCTTTTTGCATTTGTTCAATATAAAGCCCCCCATTTTTTAGTGGAGGGCTTTTGCTTGTCTAGAGTTAGTTTTACTTCATCACATTTTTTTAGATATTGACCTGTAACACTATTCTTATCATTAATTATTTGCTCAGGTGTACCGGTTGCAACAACATATCCACCTTTGTCGCCTCCTCCTGGTCCCACATCTATTACATAATCAGCTGTTTTGATCACATCTAGATTATGTTCAATGACAAGTACGGTATTACCCATCTCGACTAATTTATGTAGTACTTTCAGTAGTTTGTTGATATCTTCTGAGTGAAGTCCTGTGGTTGGTTCATCAAGTATATAGACTGTTTTACCAGTAGATCTACGTGATAATTCTTTAGCTAATTTGACCCTTTGAGCTTCACCGCCAGAAAGTGTAGTTGCTGATTGACCAATGGTGATATAGTTTAATCCAACTTCGGATAGACTTTGCATTTTTTCTTTAATTAAGGGAACCTTGTCGAAAAATACTACAGCATCTTCTACAGTCATATCGAGTACATCTGCAATTGATTTACCCTTATATTTAACTTCTAAAGTTTCTTTATTATATCTTTTTCCATCGCATTGCTCGCATTTAACATATACATCTGGTAAGAAATGCATCTCAATTTTGATCATGCCGTCACCTTGACATGATTCGCATCTTCCGCCTTTGACGTTGAATGAGAATCTACCAGCTTTATAGCCACGAGCTTTGGATTCTGCTAAATCAACATACCAATCTCTGATTGGTCCAAAGGCTCCTGTATAAGTGGCGGGATTTGATCTTGGTGTTCTACCAATAGGTGATTGATCAATTTGGATTACTTTATCAACATATTCAGTACCAGTGATTGATTCATAAGCACCTGGTACTATTTTGCTATTTTCGATTTTTTTGATAATAGCTTTATGTAATGTATGGATGATTAAACTAGATTTACCACCACCTGAAACTCCAGAAACGCAAGTAAATAATCCAAGGGGTAAATCCATACTAACATTTTTAAGGTTGTTAGTAGTAGCGCCCGTTAGTTTAATACATCTATCAGGATTGAATTTTCTTCTTTCTTTTGGAATTTCAATGAATTTTTTACCACTTAAATAGCCACCAGTAATACTTGCTGGATCATTTTCAACTTCCTTAGGAGTTCCTTGTGCGATAATATAGCCACCATGAACGCCAGCTCCAGGTCCAACGTCAATTAAATGATCGGCCTCTCTCATAGTTTCTTCATCATGCTCCACCACAATCACACTATTTCCTAAGTCCCTTAGGTTTTTTAATGTTTTAATTAAGCGAATATTATCACATTGATGAAGACCAATAGATGGTTCATCAAGTACATATAATACACCACTAAGTCCTGAGCCAATTTGTGATGCAAGACGAATTCTCTGGCTTTCCCCACCAGATAAAGTTCCTGATTCGCGAGATAAAGTAAGATAGTCTAATCCTACATTATTTAAAAATCCTAATCGCTCATTTAGTTCTTTTAAAACTCTTTCTGCGATTTTATTATGAGTAGCATTTAGCTTTAAATGAAGACTACCAAACCATTCAAGAGATTTAGCAATAGTCATTTTTGAGATTTCACCGACATGATGATCGGCAATTTTAACGCATAATGATTCTGGTTTTAACCTATATCCACCACAAGATTGACAATGTCTCTTGCCTTGGAATTTTATTAATTCTTCAATACCATTTGATCCACCTGAACGATGATAGATTTTTTCTAAATTTGGTATTACGCCCTCAAAAGGAGCTTTTACATTATGTTTTCTGCTACCATCGCTATAAGACATAGCAACTTCTTCTTCGCCTGAACCAAATAAAATAATTTGCTGAATATCGCTAGGCAATTCTTTAAAAGGATAATGCATACTAAATTTATAATGAGTAGAAAGACATTCCAAAGTTTGCATTTGATAGCGAGATTGGACTACCGCCCAAGGAGCTATAGCATTTTCCTTTAAGGACAATGTTGGATCTGGTATTACTAAATCTGGATCAAAAAACAATTCCGTACCAAGTCCTTCGCATACAGGACATGCGCCAAAAGGACTATTAAATGAGAATAATCTTGGCTCAATTTCATCAAGTTGAAATCCAGAAATTGGGCAAGAAAATTTCTCAGAAAAAGTAATGATAGGTTTTTGCTTATCTTTTGGATTGAGTATTTCAATCATCACCAAACCATTACCAAGTTTAACAGCAGTCTCCATTGAGTCTGCAAGGCGATTACCTAAATCATCTCCAATTACTAAGCGATCAACTACGACCGATAGATCATGTTTTTTATTTTTATCAATAACGGGTATAGATTCCAACTCATGAATCTCGTCATTGAGCTTTATCCTTTGAAATCCCTGTTTCTTAATGGCAATAAGCTCTTTACGATGCTCTCCTTTGCCACCTTTGATAATTGGAGCAAGTATATATATCTTACTACCACTTGGTAATTTATTTACTGCCTCTACCATTTGGCTAACTGTTTGGCTTTGAATAGGAAGGCCAGTAGCAGGAGAGTGTGGTACACCAATTCTTGCATATAGCAATCTTAAGTAATCATAAATTTCAGTGATAGTTCCAACGGTAGAGCGTGGATTTTTTGAAATAGTTTTTTGATCAATCGCAATAGCAGGTGATAGTCCTGTGATTGATTCAACATCTGGTTTATTTTGTAATTGTAAAAACTGTCTTGCATAAGCAGATAGGCTTTCTACATATCTTCTTTGACCTTCTGCATAAATTGTATCAAAAGCTAAGGATGATTTTCCTGAACCACTTAGTCCAGTAATCACAACGAATTTGTTACGAGGTATATCAACATTAACGTTTTTAAGGTTATGTTCTTTTGCGCCACGTACTTTAATAATATCTTCCATTTTTATTTTATTTAGTATAAATTGATTCTAAATCGATTATTATAAATTAATAATCATATGCAAGTGGCGATTATATATTTTTTTAAAGATCATTAAAAGGGTTTTTATTGATTTTTCAAGATTAATTGGAGTAAAGTTTTATGTCAGGAAGTGTAAATAAAGTTATATTGATTGGTAACGTTGGAAAAGATCCAGAAATTAGATCAACTCAGGATGGTAGAGAATTGGCAAATATTACTTTAGCCACATCCGAGAGATGGAAGGATAAATCAACAGGTGAGAGAAAAGAAAGAACAGAATGGCATCGTGTGGTGGTTTTTTCAGAAGGCCTAGTTAATGTGGTTAAAAACTACGTTAAAAAAGGTACTAAGCTTTATATTGAAGGAGCTTTGCAAACTAGAAAATGGACTGATGCTGCTGGAGTTGAGAAATATTCAACTGAAATAGTGTTGCAAGGTTTTAGTTCAGTATTGACGATGATTGATAGTCAAAAATCTGGTGGTGAAGATAATTTTTCATCAGGATCTTCTAGCGGTTCATCATCATTTGATAGTGGCTATAAAAATTCAAATAGTAATGATAGTTTAGAGGATGAAATTCCTTTCTGATAGTGAGTTAATAAAATGGCAAAAAAAACTATTCAAAAACTAGTTCCTCTTGATAGTAGAAGAAAAGATATGAAAAAGATTGAATCGGATCTTGCTGATGGTTGGGTTATATCTAATATGATGCCTCATGAGGATGGTTTTTTATGTGTTTTAGAGAAATCAATTGAGACTAGTGATGCTGCGATAGAAAATGAAGAGAGATTTTTATCTTCATTACTTTCTTCATCTAGGGACTCTAGCCAAAAGACAAAGAAAACTGTTTTAGAAAAAATGATGTAGTTTTAAGGATGGTACTTAAGTAATTATGCAAAATAAATTAGCAAAACCTGAATGGATTAGAGTTAAAGCTCCGGTTTCTCCGGAATACCAGTCAACTAAAGAATTGATTTCGTCTCTTGGTTTAAATACCGTTTGTCAAGAGGCTGCTTGTCCTAATATAGGTGAATGTTGGGCGCAAAAACATGTAACAGTGATGATACTTGGTTCTGTTTGTACTAGAGCTTGTCGTTTTTGTAACGTTGCGACTGGTATTCCTGATTTGCTAGATCCTCATGAGCCAGAAAAGCTAGCTATTGCTATTAAAAAACTAGGGCTTGCTCATGTGGTAATTACATCGGTAGATCGCGATGATTTGCCTGATGGTGGAGCTAGTCAATTTGTAGAATGTATCAAACAGATCAGATTATCATCTCCTAATACTACCATTGAAATACTAACTCCTGATTTTTTAAAGAAAGAAGGGGCGGTTGAAAAAATTGTATCGGCAAAACCAGATGTTTATAATCATAATATCGAAACAGTTCCTTCTTTATATCGTCAAATCAGACCTGGTGCTAGATATTTTCATTCATTGAATTTATTACATCAAGTGAAAAAACTAGATCCTTCTATTTTTACTAAATCTGGTATTATGGTAGGGCTTGGAGAAACTAAGAAAGAAGTAATTCAAGTTATGGATGATTTACGTGCTGCTGATGTTGATTTTATTACTATTGGCCAATATTTGCAACCAACTCCAAAACATGCAGAATTAATGCGTTACGTTACTCCAGAAGAATTTGAATATTATAAAGAGATGGCTTTTACTAAAGGATTCTTGATGGTTTCGTCATCTGCTCTGACTAGATCCTCATACCATGCTGGTGATGATTTTGTCAAACTAAGAGAATCTAGAGAGAAATTTTTGAAGAGTAAAATAGCTTAACTTAAGTATTCTTATGGGTTCTGTCGCTTTTATAAATGAAGGTTATGATTTTGCTAACTTTTGTGCGTTATGCAACTAGTGAAATAAATTAATCCAGGCGGCCATCACTAAAGCCTATAAATTACAGCAGAAAATGAATAAAAATCCTACAGAGACCATCAGCTCACTAGCACGTAAGGAAAACCTCACCCGCGCTTATCTTGGTAGGATCTTGCGCTTAAACCTCCTAGCACCAGATATAGTAGAAGCCATTTTAGCAGGAAGACAGCCAAAAGATCTGAGGCTGATTGATTTTATGAGAAAAGAGATACCGATTATCTGGGAGGAACAGAAGGAGAGATTTGGGTTTGGTGGTTAGTGTCGATAATTTCTAAAAGGGTCTGGGCAAATGATTGTGTAAATTTCTCATAAGTTATATAAATAATAATTATAATTTAAGGAGAAAGACCATGAACAAAGTTGTCCAACATTCGAAGATGAAAGAAGCATTAGATTTGCTATTAGAAGGAGATGTTGATATCTCTAAGGCCCTTGAAGAAGGTGGATTAATCAAGCAATTAACTAAAGCAGTAATAGAAAGAGCATTATCAGAGGAGATGAATAATCATTTAGGCTACGATCGTTATAGTCGTTCTGATTTAAATAATGCTAGAAATGGCCACTATAACAAGAATTTAATTACTGACAATGGGGTAATTGAACTAAATGTGCCAAGGGATAGGAATGGTGATTTTGAGCCTGCCATAGTGCCTAAAAAACAAAATAGGATTGCAGGTTTAGATAAAAAAATATTATCATTATATGCTAAAGGTATGAGTCTTTCTGATATCAAGCAGCAAATCTATGAGCTTTATGAAGCTGAAATCAGCGAATCATTGATCAGCAAGATTACTGATGGGGTGATGGATGAAGTAAAAGCTTGGCAAAACAGACCCTTAGAATCTGTTTATCCTATAGTTTATTTTGACTGTTTAGTAGTCAAAGTTCGTCATGACAAACGCATTATTAATAAGGCTGTATATGTGGCTTTAGGTATTGATTTATGTGGTAAGAAAGATATTTTAGGCTTATGGATTAGTGAGAATGAAGGTGCTAAGTTTTGGCTTGGTAATTTAACAGAAATGAAGAATCGAGGTATGCAGGATATGTTGATCGCCTGTACCGATAATTTAACTGGTATGTCTGAAGCAATATCAGCCGTTTATCCAAAATGTGAGCATCAATTATGCATAGTTCATCAAATTAGAAACAGCTTGAAATATGTATCTTATAAAGATAGAAAAGAATTAGTGGCTGATTTAAAGCCTATTTATACTACAGCCACTGAAGATGCGGCTCTATTGGCTCTAGAAGCTTTTGCATTAAAATGGGATAAAAGATACCCTCAGATTTCAAAATCCTGGTATCATAATTGGGCGAATTTAGTAATTTTTATGCAGTATCCATCCAGTATTAAGAAGATCATTTACACCACAAATTCCATAGAATCTCTCAATAGTCAACTTAGGAAAGTCACCAATAATAAACGTGTTTTTCCGAATGATGATGCTGTGTTTAAATCATTGTACTTGACAATAGATTACATTACTGCAAAATGGAATATGCCAATCCAAAATTGGAACGAAGCTATGGCTCATTTTTTGATAAAATTTGAGGGTAGAATTTAAGTGTTATGAGAGAATTTACACAATCAAATCAAAAGACCC
>JYHA01000064.1 GCA_000970895.1 Candidatus Arcanibacter lacustris | reverse complement strand
CGGTGATTGTATAGCAGCAGAAATAGTGGTGGGAGATGGCGGAGGAGAAAAAGAAGGAGCCGGTGATTGTATAGCAGCAGAAATAGTGGTGGGAGATGGCGGAGCAGTTTTAGCAGTATTATTTTTTGGCGCATTATTATATACAAATAGTTTATTGACACTATCTGTTGTTTTTTTTTGAAATTCATTAATATTGTTCACAACAGTAGCTTGCATGTTATTAGCATTTCCTATGATGGTTATAACACTATTACGGAGATCTTGTACATTTTGTTGGTTATTTTGTACAATATTGGAAAAAAAATGCCCAAGATTATTATTAAGCCATTGCAGATAGCTTTCTGGAGAGTCTGATGAAACTTCTGAACCATTAATATCTTCTTCTTCTTTTTCTACAATTGTAATTGCATCTATTTCACTAGTATTTGAGTTAGCTAATGTTAAATTACAAAAAAACATCAACAAACAGATTGTCATTAGCTTTATAATTACAGAAAATTTATATTCATTCATAATTTTTACCATGTTTTTAGAATTCAAATAGCTTATTTGCAAATAAGTTAAATCTCGCCCCTAATTTTTTATAATTTCCATTTATAATGTAATGTCGAGTAAGTGGTAGAGCAATTTCTGTGGTGAAATTTACCTTATAAGGTAGCTCAAATCTTATCCCCGCACCATATGATGAAAGATTAGATTTATTGATATTTGATTTTTGTTTAGCTATACTTCCGGTGTCAAAAAAAACATATGGCTGAATTTCTTCTAATAATTTATGATTTAATTTCTTTTTATATCTCGTTTCTAGTGTAAAACCCAGCATGTTACTACCATTCATAATATCAAACTGATAAGCACGACCAAACACGTGACCACCTACCACAAATAATTCGTGATCAGGTATTGTTTTATTTGAGCTATTAGATGATAAATGAGAAAAAACACTAAAGTTATTGATCAAGGGCTGTTCTCTATAAATATTTAGTTTTAATAAATTAAAGTGCTGACTAACTAAATTATTTTGCTGTATATAATCTTTGAATTTTCCACCTATTCCTTGGATTAAGTCTATTTTAATTATATTATATCCATCAAGTTTATCCTTGGTTAAGTATGTAAGGCCCAAATTTCCAGACCAATATCTAGCACTATTATTTTTAGCAGAACTATTTAGACTATAGTTACTTATAGTTTTTATATTAGCGCCAATTTTTATTTTTAAATCATTTAATGTCGTCAAATATAAAGGATGTGTTAAGGCAAAACTTATATCAGTTTGTTTATTATCTTTAGTTCTAAAAGTACTATTTTTACTTGGATTATCTAAAGCACCAGCAATGGCTAAGTGAACATAAGTACCCCGATAATTTACTGGAATTTTATATCCTAATCCAATGTCATGTATACGATCAGGATGATTGGTTGTAAAACCAGTAAAAGTTAAAGCATCGCCATCATTAAACATAGAATAAAGTTGCGCCTCTGCTATAAATTGCTCCTTACCTAAGTTATTGACGCCATAATTATCAATACTACTAAAAACTTCACCTTTTAGCTTTTTAGTAACTAAAACTAGATCTATTGGAGATCTCTCAGCATTATTAGCTTTAAGTTCGCGCCTAATTTTATATAGAACTTTATAACCTGGAATTTTATTCATTAAGGCAAGATATTTTTGGGTATTATCGACTGTGGTTGGCCTTACATTCAAAATCTTACTAGCATATTCTCTGACTAATTGATTATTATCCCCAATAATAACTACGTCATCAAGAGTAGAAATTAGTACTTTAATATTTAATATCCCTTCAAGGAGATCTTGTTCATCTATATTGATTTGCGGCAACAAATAATTCTGATTAATGAAATATCTAGTTATGTGTCTGCTTAAATACAAAATCTTTTCATTATCAAGATTCTGTCCTATATATTGCCTATAGAGAAAATCAATATTTCCTGTAAAATCAACTCCCTCAACGTTTATTAAAATCTTTTTAATAAAATAGTTTTTTCTTGTAGTATCTTTAGTATAGACCTTAGAAGTGGCAATTTGCTCTACTTTATTCTTATCTAAATTAAGCTTATTCTTGTGGTAATAATCTTTACTATTGTTTATGGCTCTGGCCACGACCTCAGCATAGGCAAAATTTATAATAAATATAATTAACAATGTATATTTCATAATATATTTCATAAGCTTTAATATAATAGAAAATGATTAATTAGTGGTTAATCTCTCCGGTTCTGTCGCGTATGTTGAAAATTAACCGATTTTCTGTTATTTTGCCTTAAAAATTAGCAAGGTGAAAGATGATAAAAGTAGGTCCTAAAGTTATAAAACATTTCGGGAGGTTATAATAATAGCGCCGAAATGATCATGACTTGGGTTCTGTCGCATCTGTTGAAAGTTAACGAATTATCTGTTATTTTGCCTTGAAAATTAGCAAGGTGAAAGATGATAAAATTAGATCCAAAGATTACAAAACATTTTAAAGGTTATAATAATAGCGCAAAAATGATCATGACTTGCTTGTATTTCAA
>JYHA01000063.1 GCA_000970895.1 Candidatus Arcanibacter lacustris | reverse complement strand
CTTAATTTACCAGGAGTAATATTCTTTTTCATTTGCGCTAACTTACTATAATCTGACAAAATACTTCTAATTCCCTGAGGAGAAAATGGCTTTCCCCAGTTTGATTCAAATAAATACTCTTTTTTGTTCTTACTTTGTATTTCTTTGATATATTCAGACAAAGATTGTTTGAAATTACTGTAAAATGGGACCATTCTTACTTTTTTATCATTATCATCTTTTTTTATATGTATTACACATTTTTGTAATTTAACATCATCTATCTTTATCTTTACTAATTCGCTAATTTTGATCCCAGTATATAGAAGCAGTTTAACTATAACCATGTGTTTTGTATTCTGATTGTTCCAGACAACATCATAATATCTCTTAATTTCCTCCTCGCTTGGCACATACGGCAATCTTTTTGGTTCTGATTGTCTTTTTAGATTAAATTCTTTTCTAAGACCTCTAAATAACTCCTTTAGGTAATAATAATCTGGCTTATCAATTTGTATAATCTTTGCTATTTGCTTAGCTCTCTCTGGGACAGTAACTTTCTTGGCAGGTATTTCATTGGTTTGATTCATAATATTTTCCATGCTCTCAGCTCTCCTCTATGACGAGACGTTCATTCATATCTAATTTATAAAGACCATATTGATTGATATGGTTATAAAATAGTGGGGTTATTGCTCTTTTATCTTCTATAGTTAACCTATGAAGCCATTCTTCTTTTTTAAGAATCTGTTGCATCATTAAGGTATTGATATAAGTGAGTGATGATTGCTGTAAATGTAGTCCTAAAATCGATAATTCTTGTTCAATATCATCATTGGATGATATTATTCCCCTTTTACCAAAAAAGATAAAATTATTCCCAGAATTCCAGTTCTCGATAACATTTAAAACTTCTTCTACATCTATACGTAGTTCTTTTGAACTTAAGTAATCACAAAGGTAGGTTGTACGAATGGCCCTACCAAGCTCAAGTAAAGCTTGATATAGAGGATTCTTAGAATTCTCGGTAATAAATCTTTTTAAAATTACTTCTACTTCTGCAGTTCCCAAAAATAATGCTGCAGCATGCTTCACCATTTCATCGTAATAGTCTGATATGAGTGACCAGTTAATAGGTCTGTCCATCACATCCTGCAAATTTATATAATCTGCTTGAGACATATTAGAATCTACTTTATTTAGTTTAATTCTTCCTAAGCCTTTAATTCTTGGTCGCAAGTTGATACCTAAGAGATGAGCAAAAGCAAATGCTATTAGGCTTTGACCATGAGTATCTGTAGAGTGATTTTTTACTTTAGCGTTACTTGCATGATTAATAATACCAGAAAGCATTGCTCCTATTTCAGAGGTAGAGCATCTCATAATTTGAGAAGATATACATAATGCCTTACGGTCAACGTGCCAATAGGCTAAAATACCGCTACCTTTGTAACGAATGTGATATTCGCTCATTAAATTCTGTTCTAATGAAGCAAACTTAGTTGAGTCTGATGCAAAACTACAATTTAACTCGTCGCCCCAGATCTCCTTATCTCTTATAGATAAAGTACCATTGATTAATTTTGCAATTATATATCTCATTGCTTCTGGTGTTAAAAATCTTTTTCTGACATAACTTAAATCAGCTGCATCAGTACCATCAATCCCTATAGATATTTTTTTAAATTCTGTATTAGTCGCAATTGCAAATATACATAATAAGAGTCTTTGGCGTAGTAAGTCATTAGGAATTGAGGTTTTATCAACCATATTAATTAATTCTGTAGTCAAACCTACTCTTAAATCAGTCTCCTTTAAAATATCCAGCAAACTTATATTAGGCCAAGCACTTGCTACTTCTTGTTTTAAGTCTCTAATGGGTTCTGTCGCATCTGTTGAAAGTTAACGAATTATCTGTTATTTTGCCTTGAAAATTAGCAAGGTGAAAGATGATAAAATTAGATCCAAAGATTACAAAACATTTTAAAGGTTATAATAATAGCGCAAAAATGATCATGACTTGCTTGTATTTCAA
>JYHA01000062.1 GCA_000970895.1 Candidatus Arcanibacter lacustris | reverse complement strand
GCACTTACCATTTGTTTTAGTTGTTCTTGTACTTCTGGTGATTCCATTAATTCATCTTCTTCTTCAAGTATATTATTAGACTGTGGAGTTGATTGTAGTTTTTGTTCTGGAGTCTGTAATAATGTTTGCTGAAACACAATATCATTGCCAAGATATTTTTTCAGTAATTGCTTTCCTTTTTCAGTACGGTTTTCAGAGTTTGTTTCAAGTGTTAATCTATTGCCCTCTACAACCATATGGCCCATTACAGTATTATCCCAACTTTTGTGCAATTTATTACCTTTTTTAAGCCAAGGAAAGTCAATTTTATTTACATCTCCCGATGAATTAAGTTCTGCATCGCATAAAAATTCATCGGGATCTTCAGATAATGTTAAAGGTAATAGTTTATTGAATACTTCGATAGGAGATGAGGATATTTTAAAATAAGATTTTGAAAATATCATGGGATCACCATCGGTATTATTGAATTGAGGGGCAGGTTGGTTGTGATATTCTTCTATCACTTCAAAAAAACACTCAATTAACTCATAAAGAGAATAATTTCTTAGTGTATTGGCACCTAGAGGTTGATTATCGTTATCTTCGATCAACCATTTTTTAAAATTAAAAATATTGTTATAATAAGAAGTAGGTATTATGTAAGGAGCCATTCCAACAAAAATAGATTGATTATCCATCGTTAAGATACGGCCAAAAACTATATTTCCTCTTTTAGCGTTGTGAGTAGCCATTTTCTCTTTTATAGTATGTTCACTTCCTAGGAGAATATCTTTCACTATCAAGCATTTTTCTAAGACAACTTCTTGTATAATATAAAAACTATAATAAGTATGGTTCATAGCTTCGATAAAAGATACTACTTCTCTAGAGAGATTTTTTTGATATGTATTAATATAATTTTGTGATATAGTTGTGCTATAATCAAATTGATCAACTCCAAAATCTTCTTCTGGTATCCAATTAAATAAAGCCCAGGGAGTGAAAAATCTATCAAATATTAATTCCTCATCTAATAGCTCGGACATTCTATTAAGAGAAAAATCATCCCATGCACATTGCATCATATCTTGGGGTAATTTTACTGTAATATAAGGTGTTAAATGTTTGTCAATAACTTCACCTTCGGTTTTACGTAATTTAGTCCATAATAAATCCACTATTTCTCCACTCTCTGATGATGAATTACTATTCATACAACATTTTTTATATTTTTTATTACTGCCACACAAACATAGCTCGTTTCTACCAATTTTATTATTCATCTTCTAATATACTCATATTTTGATTAAAATCGTGGACCTGAGGTTGAATCTCTACCATAATTTCGTTTCTTCTCAAAAATGGTAATGTCCAAGGTGGGTTGTAAAAAGCATATATCTCCTGAGATAACGGTTTGAAATTATGCTCACTAATAAAATCTTTTAGTTTTGCCAAATTTCTTGCTATATTACTATCGCTTGTTAAGCCAGAAAAGCGAATGACCACGAAAATCTTCTGGGGTATTTCTAGAAGCTTAATTTTATTATTAAATGGTTTTGGCAGTTCATCAAATGAATAGAGACCTGGCATCACAAAGCTTATATTCCAAGCATTTTCTTGTTTTTGTTGCATTACTGGTGCTGTCATGGCTATTTTAAGATGCCCTATATTATCACCAGAAATATAATGTGCTAGAAATTTAAATCCAATGCTCCTAGCAGTTTTAAAATTTTCTTTTACCATAACTTGAGCAACGATGAAATTATCATAATCTCTAAGCTCTATTTGATCATGATATTCGATGATAGTATATTCAGGATTCTCAACATTAATCATAATATAGTTCCATACTAAAAAATAAAATATAACAACAATTGATACTAAAATTATATAATAATAATTTTGTTTCATGACTTTTCATTCATTTGTAATTTTTATTGATAAACAATTGTTAATTTAAGTTAATCAATAGTACTAAAAAATTTTAAATATTAAAAGAAGTTTTTTAGGGAAAATTATATTTTACCAGTACAGCAAAACTAGAGGTTTCTTGTACCGATCAAATTTATTGCTTATCAGTACAATCTATAAAAACTATTAGTATTTATTGTACTACCGTGGTACATTCTAAAATATTAGATAAAAATGTACTAAACTTATATAGAAAAGATAAAAATAGAGAAAAAGGTAAAACATGAGTTTGAAATTTGGTTATGCAAGAGTTAGTAGTAACAATCAAGATTTAGAATTGCAAATTGAAGCGCTAACTAAAGCTAAATGTAAAAAAATATTTAGCGAAAGTATAAGTGGCAAAGATAATAATCGTAAAGAGTTAAACTTAATGATAAATGAGTTGAGGGAAGGGGATGTTGTAATAGTTTATAAGATTGATAGAATAGCTAGA
Organism: Candidatus Arcanibacter lacustris; assembly: GCA_000970895.1. GTDB lineage: Bacteria > Pseudomonadota > Alphaproteobacteria > Rickettsiales > Arcanibacteraceae > Arcanibacter > Arcanibacter lacustris. The sequence continues at coordinate 3,427 of JYHA01000062.1, read as the reverse complement.
TCTCTAAAAGGACTTATAGAAATAGTCGAAATATTGAACAGCAAAAATGTAGACCTTGTTTCACTAGATTCCGGAGATAGAGTTGATACTACTTCACCTATGGGTAAGGCATTTTTCCAAATCGCAGGAGTATTCGCAGAATTAGAGCGTGGTATGATTAATGCTAGAACTAGGGCAGGGATTGAAAAAGCAAAATCTGATGGTATTAAGTTTGGAAGAAGAAAGGGCAGTCAAAATAAAACAACCCCGGATAAATTGGATAAAATTAAAATCTATCTCGATGCCAAGAAAAGCTACGCATGGATTGCTGGAGAATTATCTGTTAGTAAGCAGACGATTGCTAAAGTTAAACAATGCTTATAATAGACACCTGATAAACTTCTAAATAATTTATTCGTAACATAAGGATCTGTTAACCGTTGGCGGATTCAATAATCTAACGCAACGCTATATTTTTATTTAAAGCTTCCAGTGGAGTGAGGTAACCTAACACCCTAAGAGGGGTATTATTTATTATATTTTCTATCCAGTCAATATGTGAAGTAGAAACTCCTCTAACGGAAGAGTTTTTAGGCATTAAAGATCTTATTCTGCCATTTAAATTCTCTATAGCGCCCTTTTGCCAAGGAGAATGAGGGTTACAAAAGAAAGTCTTAGCAGGTAATTCATAATGCCTTGCAAATTCCTTTCCTCTATCGAATGTAATAGATTTAAACTGTTCCGCCAATATTCCAAGACTAGCATTTATTTTGCCAATTACTGCATTACTTCCTTTGCTTTGGTTGTATATCAGCTTGCTCCACCTACTTTTTCTCTCAATAATAGAAATTATATTAGTTCCCTTAGCTCCAGATATAATAAGCAAATCAGCTTCAAAATGTCCAAATTCAGAACGATTATTTATATATTCTGGTCTTGTTGTGATAGATTTAAGATCTATAATAGTATTTCTTTTTGATTTGCGATGATTAAATCCTCTGAATTTTTTCTTACGCTTTAGATATGAAGGTAAATTCAATGAAATTCCCTCTTCACTAAAAACAAATTTATAAATCGTTTCATAAGAAGCTTTAAGTTTTAAATCAGGAAAAGCTCTGATTCTTCCAGAAATAGCAGATGGCGACCATCTGCTATTAACTATTTTATCAACTACATAATCGCGTAATTTATTATCAATGAATAAGGACTTGTTTCTTGATAATCCAGAAACAAACCTTTCTTCCGAATAAATAGGGCAATAGTTGTTATTTATCGTTCCTCTCTTAATTTCTCTAGATATTGTTGATTTAGATCTATTGAGATATTTAGAGATTTGAGTTATGTTCATCCCTGATTTTAGGCAATGATTGATATTTTCTCTTTCTTCTAAACTAAGCCTATTATAGTATTGCATTGTGATAACCACCCTTGTTTGCTTACATTTAGGTTATCACATCCATCCTTCTTTTAAATATTGTTGCGCTAGTTCCTTGAATTAACCATATATTAACTGATTGTTCTTATAATTATATTACAAACCAATTAATATATTGATTAAATAGGGAGATAATTGCTATGAAAGGAAATGATACAGCAAATAGGAAGGGAGCATTGGAATTTCAACAAGATTACCAAATGCAAATATTAGCAGAAAAATGTAATGATTTAACAACAAAATTAATATTAATGAGAGAAAATTTATGTACAGGCTTAAAAATATCTGAAGCATATCAAGCACCAGAACTTATAAAGTTTAGTAATAACGGTAATGGACTAATGTTTAGCAATATCGAAAGAAGTGATAGCGATTTTCTTAAAGGAGCTGCGATAGCTTCTGTAGCGGGAAATCTTTCTATTCATGAAGCTAGACAAAATGCAAATTTAATTAAAATCCAAGAGTCTGTAAATAAAGCAATTCAATTAGATGAAAATATACAAAAAATTATTAAAAGTAATTCAAGAAATGACGTCATAAAAGATATAGATAAAAAAATAAAAGACAGTCAAGCGAGCTTTTCAACAGGATTTGGTAATTTTTTTAATACAATAGGCAATGCCGTTAGTATGATAAATGTATTGAATTCAAAAAGTCCAGATATGGTAGCTCAAGGCTTGCAAAGCTCATCTATAGCCAAGATGAATTCTTCGATAAGTACTTTAATGACAAAAGTTGAAGCCGCTCAAAATGCAATTGATACAAACTTCATTAACAAAACAACTGATTATTTAGATAATCGCCATACTAAAGAAACGATACAAGAACCATTAACAAAATTACAAGAAATTATAAAATTTTGCCCAAATGTCTTAGAGCAAGACACTAATCAACGAAATATTTTTGATATAGCCATGCATAAAATAAATGATGGATCAACAACTCAAAATCACGTTCGTACCGAAGAAAAACTAAAACAAATATTAACAGATATTGGCCCCAATAACAGCAAAAAATTATTAAATAAGCCTAATGTTCAAAAAGAGCGTCCATTAAATAATGTTTTAAAATTAACAGATAAAAATATTAGACAAGACCTACTTTCAACCCTATTAGAACAAGGAGCATCAGTTGCTCCTCCAGGCAAGGAGAATAATCAAACCTGCTTTAAACCTACTCTAATGCATCAAGCAGCAAAAATAGGATCAAATGAGATGCACTTAATATTATGTGCAGGAGGAAATCCCAATGTCGTTTATGTAGATCTTAAAGATTATAATTTTGTTTCTAGAAATGCTTTTTATATGGGAGCAAAAATTTATGAAAAACTTGGTGGAGAAGTTTATGGAGATACACCACTACATATCGCAGTAAAAGAAGCTATAAAATCATCTACTAACGAAGAAAAATTCAATGAAAATATTAAAACCGTTATAGAATTAATGCAGCACAAAGATATAAAAACTGACATTAAAGATAGAGGCGGCATTACCGTAAGTGCACTTGTAGCAGAATTGGAAGGTGACAAGTTCAACCTACTTAAAGACATTGTTGCAAAAAAAATATCTACTTTCTCTGCAGAATCTCCTCTTGAAACAACTGCAGCAAAAAAAGAATCTGCGCTCAATAGCACCTCACCACCACAACAAAAACGGACAAATAAAATTTTTATAGATCCTTCTACTTCTATCAAAGAAAGAAGAGATACTCTCAAAAAAGCTCTAAAAATTACTTCTAAAATAATAGGCGATAAAAAAACACCTATCAAAACCAGATTATCATCACCACAGACAACCAAAGCGGCTCAACGGGGTCTGGGCAAATGATTGTGTAAATTTCTCATAAGTTATATAATAGGGTTCTGTCGCATCTGTTGAAAGTTAACGAATTATCTGTTATTTTGCCTTGAAAATTAGCAAGGTGAAAGATGATAAAATTAGATCCAAAGATTACAAAACATTTTAAAGGTTATAATAATAGCGCAAAAATGATCATGACTTGCTTGTATTTCAA
>JYHA01000061.1 GCA_000970895.1 Candidatus Arcanibacter lacustris | reverse complement strand
TAACAAGCCCTCAAGACCTACTTGGCGGTTTTCCAGAGTTCGTTAAAGTTACCCCAATCACGGGGTTGCGAATGCTAAAACTACAGGTCTAAATGAATATGAGGGTCATGGATTATATGATTTAACTCTTGGTAATAAATCAGATATTAAAATTGATTATATTACTGGAGATAATCATTCAATCAATCCTGTTAATTTTGTAGGACTTGATTCAATTGATGTAGGCTATTTACCAAGCATTAAAGATATTAGAGAAGCAGCTAAAGATATATATTCTAGTAGAGCAGCATCAAATTACAACGGCCTAATAACACCAAAATCCCAAATTAATAAGGAGTTAATAAGAAAAAACAAAGCATGGATTATTAGAGTGTTATTATCACTGCTTTTACAAGAAAATACTCAAACAATCTTAATGAGAAAATTATCCACCCATGCACGCTACGTCCGACTTAATGCAAGCCTTTATGAGTATAACAAGATATTTAAAAGTACTCACGTTCTAAATTTAATCGATAATATCAAACTCCGACAAGCCATAAGATCTGCAAGAAATAGGACTGAAAGTTATCACGCATTACAAGGTACAATACGTCAGATTTATCATGGTATTTTTAAAGGCAAAAGAATAGTTGATAATAATGTAAGTGCTCATGCCGTTAGATTATTAGCCAATAAAATTATTTCTTATAATGCCACGATCTTAAATATCATCTATCAAAAACTTATTGCAGCAGGTGTTCAAAAATCTGTCATAGATAATTTTATTAGAATTTCTCCAGTAGCCTGGGAGCATATATCATTTACTGGCCGTTATAATTTTACCAAAGATAATAGCATCGTGGATTTAGAAAAAATAGTTAAACTGCTAGAAGAAAAACTACGTAAAAATTCCAAGCAAAAACTATGACCCTAGTTCAGTAAAAAATATTCACAATGAAAAACAGCTAGTTCTAAGCTTTAAGAACCTTCAATGTTATCGTAATTAAATATACCTTAGTCAATAATAAAAATTCTAATTTCAATCTGTTAAGAGACAAAAAATCCAAATCAATATTTATGGGTGTTCTTCCACCAGACCCCTAATAGCAAATCTAATGCTTCTTTCATCTTCGAATGTTGGACAACTTTGTTCATGGTCTTTCTCCTTAAATTATAATTATTATTTATATAACTTATGAGAAATTTACACAATCATTTGCCCATACCCACTTAACCGACAGTCAGAATATGTAAAACCATACCAATGTCAGATCAAATCTTGACTTCTACAATTCATGCAACAAACCCATCTAGAGGAGCTCAACTCAGCAATGGGTTGGGCTTACTCTCCCAATCGCTATTCATGTCCATCGATCTTTATTCCTTTCTAATACATCAAATGCATTTTTAATCCTTATTCTTAATCCTTTTTCATCGATATCAAACTTCGGATTAAATCCTTCAGAATCACGTGGGGTAAACTCCATAGCATGTATATCTATAAAGTTCATAATACCCATAAAAAACAGCTCACCTTTTATATTTAACTCTTTAGCCCCTTGCTCATAATTGTTTATTGCTGATATCCCTTCTTCATACAAAACATCAGAGTACTTTTCCTGAAATTCTTTTTCATGATTTTTTAAAGCCTTCATTTTTTCTTCATATACATCATGAGTATAACCATTTTTTTCAGCTTCATTCATGTCTTTATGTCTTTGTTTGCAGTATTTATTTGAGAACTCCATAGCATTAATTGTATCCTCAACTTCATGTAGAAGGTCAGAATTTTTTTTATCAAACAAATCCTTATTGCTAAGTTTTATTTTAAAAACATTGAAGTATGGATTAGAATATTCAGCATCTTCGCTCTGATGATCGAGATATTCATTTTTAAAATTGAGAGCAGTAATTTTGTTTTCAATATATTCCTTCATCATATTGTAATACAAAATTCTACTATTATATTGCTCGCATATCATTAATAATTACCTCCTATTTTTCCAGTAGTTTTTAAATAATTTAACTGTGCTCCTTTTAATTTCCACCCACTTATAAAACTTCCATCAATACCTTTTATTACATTAAGATTTGTTTTGGGATTATAATAGTGAACAACATCTTGAACATGGTATTTTCCTGCTATTGCTATAGTGCCTGGATTAGAAACATGCTCTGCTAATTGTTGTTTAAAAAGTTCATGATTCGCTTTATTATAATTATCAGCTATACCAAAATCAGTAGCGTGTTTTTGATACTTTGATTGTACTTGGGTATCAGGGAGAGAAATTTCTTTCTTTAGTAAATTAATATCCATATCAATATGATGCTTAAATCCAAATCCTGCATCAGCGTCTACATCAACCTTAACCTTCTGACTACCAGTACCAGTTTCCATTTTTGGTGCATGAATGTCAATCTTTGATTTACCCATGTGTTTTAAGACTTGTTTTATACCTTGGCTACCTTCTGCAATTACTGCTCCACCAAGTAAGACTACTCCAGCCAATGCTAAAGCCTCATCTCTTGTTAAGTCGCTGTATTTAGCTTGCAATTTATCAGCTCCTGCATCCATTGTGTTTTTTATTCCAGTTGATATATCATCACCGAACTGGGCATTAATGGCTGCACCAGTAACCTCTCCCCTTATCGCATTGCCAAAGCCTACAGGTCCTGCTATCAATGTTTGTAACGCAGCATTTATTCCACTTAAACCATATTGAGCAATTTTTGGATATTCAGCTGCAAATTTCTCATAGGCTTTACGAATCTCTATGACTTTCTGCGCAGTAGATCTTAAAGTTGGGTTCTTTGTATCTTGTATAGCATCTTTTGCTTCATTGAAGACGCTGTTTACCTTATATTTCGCTTCATTTTTTTCACGGGGTTGTAAATCTGATTTGTTAATTTCATCAACAGCACCCTTATATGCTTCATCCAAAACCTTTGTAACCTCAGGATCAGCAGCTTTTTTGGGGTCAGCTTTAGGTGGAGATGCAGTGAACTCGGCCTTTGATCTTGGAGCTTTAGGTGGATATTTTTTTTCCTCTTTTTTATTTTCTTCTTTCTTCTCTTCTTTTTCTGATTTATTTTTTGTCTCATCAGAATCTTTACTGCAAGTTTCTTCTTGTTGGGCATTTTCATTCGCTGCTTTTTCTTTAGCTTTCTCTTTCGCTTTTTGCTCAATATGATCACGAGCTAGTGCAATTAAAGCGTCTGTAGCAAAACTTGCAATACCGGCATATAACTCTCTTTTGATGATACCTAAGGTGTGAGCGATTACAATATCGCGAATGTTGTTTTTAAAGGCTTCTTTATGTTCTCGCATGTTTTCATCATTCATCAATTTTGCAATTTCAAAACAAATACTAAGGGTGGCTTTTAATAATTCTGGGTGTTCTCTTAAGTCAAATTCTTTGATTCGATCACAATTTTGATAATCAATATCTACGTTGCCTGCAAAACCATATTCTACAAGCAAATTCATCACATAGGTACCATTACCTTTGAAATTATATTCTAAGTCCTGGCGCATCATTCTATGTGTTCGGAGTTCAATACCTGCGGCAGAGCGTCTCACTGCTTGTGAGAAATTATCGTTAAAGTCATCAGCAGCTTCTGACAGCTTTAGGGCAGCTAAGCCAGTGTTAACTGTCGCTGTTGCAGCTGAGGCTATTATCGTTATATATTTATTACCACTGCTTGCAGCCCTTACAGCCATTGGAATTGTAGCTTTAGCAGCTTTCATGCCGTCACCATTAAATCTTTTGGCATAATCGCGAGTAATATCTTGTGCGTCCTTGATTAATTGATATTCAAGAGCGCTGTGTTGTCCATGATCTTTTGCCCAACTATCTGCGGCAAAGATTATTTTTAGCTCATTATGAAGACTGTTAATTAGGGCCGAAATCTCGCTATTGATTTTTTCTTTTGTTTGTCCATCATTAGCATTGGCAATTTGGTTAGCAGCATTTTGCAGTACCGTACCAAGAGCAGTAAGACCAACACTCCAGGCAAATTCTTTTAATAACAAGCTTTGTGTCGCTCCTAATTTAGTTAAATCAACGTTTGCAATATTACCAAATACTCCTAAGTATGCTAAACCAGCAGTAACTAAAGTAATAGCAAAACTAATGGCTTTGCCTTTGATATAACTATCCATATCAATAGGCACCCCAGTGTAAACAGATATAAAGCTCGATATAATATCACCCATACCACCAAATATCATCGAATAACCAAAAGTAGTCATGAATGGACCGCCAATACCAAGCAATGCAACACCAAATGCAATCTGAAATACACCAAATACTGCGCTAAAAATAGTGCCCATCCAATCATCATCTTCTTCAAGATCGTATAATTCAAGTTTAAAGGCCAAAGCACCAGACTGATATAATTCATGTGCTATTTCCATATGTGTTGTAATATTAAAACTATCAGTGGCACGATTGAGCATAATAATACTTTGTGGATCGAGCGTTGTTAGATTACGAAAACGCGCAGTTTCTTCTGTGACATTTAATTTTGATATTAGTTTTTCTAATTGTAAATATTTTCCGATTTTGATTGATTGATCAGCACCTGAATTAATGATCATATCTATATTGCCTTGAATAGTATTTGCAATTTCTTCTAACAACTTCAATTGCACTAAACATTGTATCCATAAGTCAGAGTGAGAGGTTGTTATATTATAAGCTTTTAATGTATCAATACTTCTTTCAGCTTGAGGAATAGTTGTTCTGTATATTACCTTTAGTGCATTTTGCGAATATTCCACGAAAGCTCTTTTTAGATTATTCGCCTTTCCTACATCATCTTCATCTAGATATCTAATATTTGGTGAATCTTTTACCACTTTTATATATGCAAGGCCATTTTCTGCTTGCCATGAATGTTCTAAATCCATAACTACAGCTTTGGCTAATAAATCTAATGCTTCATCTAATGGAGCTTTTTTATAATATGATTCAACTTTATTTCCCCCAAATAAGGCTGACCATACTTTAAAAAAGCTACCAGCATATCCATCACTTGAACTTTGTTGGTCATCATGTATTTTTTGCATTGAAAATGCTTTTCTAATAGCATATGCAGGGTTTGACTCTCCAGAAGTAGTTAGTAAGATTTGATCTTTCTCAGCCTTGATCATTTTTGTAGCAAATAGTGTAAAATTACCAAAAAGATATTTCTTAAGAATCTCATTATTTGCTAAGATTAAAAGGTTATCTCGCTTTGAAATAGCGCTACATTTATCTTCATCTGCCAACAACTCATTTTGATCTTTTAACCACATCGCCCATTCTTCTTGAATCTGCATAATCTCAAATTCTTTATTATACAGAGCACGGTCTTCGAGCCATAACTCGTAACGTTTTTCTAACCTAATTTTTAAAATATCTTCTTCAGTTATAGTGGCAAGTGTATAATTTTTTTGATTAATCAATAGAGCTTCGAGATATTTTACTTCATTCAAAGTTATTTTAGTATTAGAAAACCAATATTCATAATAACTATCGGACTTAATTAGCTTTTGTCCAGCTTGAGATAACTCTACATTACCACCTAAACTCCAAAACCAATTACCCGCTGAAGACCATAATTTATCGTATTTATTGTTAATTCTCTTTAAAACATCATCCAAGTTATAGCTATAGCCTTTACTAGCCATGATAAAGTTGATCAGCTCTATATCTCTCTGATTTAATAAAGTAATCATATCAGGTCGAGATAATATTGTGGTTATGTGATTAAATATTTTTTCATTAACATGTCTTAATTCAGATGAAATTTCAAAAGTTTCCTCGTAGCTATTTTTTGTAGCCTGCAAATATATTGAACTGTTTTTTATATAAAGATAAGCCTGAGCGTTTGATAATTTACCACCACTAAACATTGGATTATTATACCCAACAATAGTTTCTATTCCTGTAGGAGAGGTTATATTTCTTATTAAATTGACATATTTTTGAAACAACTCATCCTGCATTAACTGGTTTGGCATACGACAAAATTGATCATCAAGTAGCGTTTTAGTCTCCTCAATATCGCGGTCTGCGAATAGTTTGCTAAGATTATCTTTGCCAGGATTAGAAGGAACTTCCACTACCAATTGAGCGCTACCACTTTCTCCATTTCTAGCAGCACGACCAAATCCTTGATCTTCTACTCTGATACTTTTAGCAAAAAACGAAAATATCACATGTAGTCCACCATTATTTTCCACTTCATCGCTTATTTTAATATCTGTTCCCCTACCAGCAAGATTAGTCGCTATAATTATTTCACCTGCTACTCGCTCTCCTTTGATCGCTGAATCGTTTGTACTATCCCCATATTCCTTCAAAAGCTCTTTTGGATAATTTTTAGCTACAAGAGCCTGATATATTTCTTGCTGAGTCTCAATATCTTTGGCTATAATCAAAACAACCCTTTTATCATCCATTGCTTTGTTTTGTGCTATCTCAACTATCTTATCTATCCAATCATTATGGATATGACTCACAATGTCTGGAAACCTTGTTATCTTTTTATGAATAAAATTAGGAATATGAACAAAATCTACCTTATAAACATCTCGCAAGAACTCTTGATGACTTGCTGAACCAAGAGTCCCAGTCATGCCATAAATATTACCTTTATATTGTAGAAAATAACTAACATATGACTGAAAGACACTAACCAAGTTCTCGGTTGTTAATTTAAGATGATGTTTCATTTGTAAGAACTGATGAAGCCCTTCACCCCAGTTTAGATTGAATTGAGTTACTCCTGTGTTTAAATGGTCTATAGGGGTGATTATATAGTTTTGATGCAATGTGGAATTATAATAATGACTATTACTAACTCTGTAACTAATATTTTCTTGGTGGGAATCTCTTGCATCTATTGAGGAGTTTATCCATAAAGGTAATTGAGCATCGATAAATTCATATAAGTGTCGGGGAAAAATGAATTGTTTATCTGTAGCCCTACTATTAGATTTTATAATTTCATTGCCAATGAAATCACTGGTTTCTTCCCTAGAATCTTTTTCCTCTAGAGAAAAATCTACATCTTCTGGGTTTTCAGTATTTTGTTGTTTATTAATAAAATACCTTTGTTTAGTCTCTGGATCAATTGCCGATAAACCGTTTAATAGACCTTGAAAACCCCAGATATTAAGAAGTAATTTCCTAAAACTCTCAAATCCAGGGATTGAACTGGCTATCTGAACCCTCATTGCTGTTTGATCAATAAACATATTATCCGCTTCATCAACCAGTACTGTATCAAAACCTCGACCATTTTTTACATTTTCAGTAATATCACGTAAATAATCTCCAATAAAATCAGTTAATTCACCATATACAATATCATCATTGTAACATTCCTTGATTGTCTCACCATTATCAGGATTATAAGCATTATGTGATGCTGAAATATTAAGCAGCTTATAAAATGCCAGGTGAGCATCAAGACCTTCTTTTGCTAAAACCCACGAACTAGTTACCACATCAACTTGTCTACCATCAATTACCTTGATCGCAGCAAGCATAGCAATAATTAACGATTTACCTTCGCCAGTTGCGATTTGGGCTAATCTTCCTTTGTCTGATTTTAAGAATATTAATATAGATATAATTTGGTTATCTCTTGGATAGAAATGTTCTGTAGATGTATTTTTTACTGCTTGTTTTAAAACTGCTATAACTTCAGCAATATTATCATCAGTAACTTTAACAATATCTTTTCTCCAACTTTTGAAATCTTCCTCAGTCCATGTATTTATTGGATGATTTTCTTCAAATTGCTTAATTGCATCAAGATTATTATTAAGATAATCAGCTAACTTACTATCAACATTCAAAGCCGTGTTATCTTTAATTAACTCAGCTATTAGTTCAGCTCGATCTTTATCATCATAATATTCATTATCATTAAATGATTTCCATATATTGGATAGCCAAGCCGATGGATCTTGTTGTAAAATTATTTCTGAAATATTGTTACCATTACGGTCTAGTATTTTGTGAGACATACCGTAATCATAAATTCTTCCCATAACCCTTTTAAATTGGTCAAAATTATCATTCGATAATTTTGCTATGATTCTAGAGATTAGTTCTTGCCTCCAACCAACTGCAAAAAATCTATCTAATTGAATTTTTAGCAGTTCTTCATAAGCTTCATTCCAAGATGACAAATTTTTTGCTTTAATTTTATCTATAATATTATTTGATTTCTGTCCTCTTTTTTCTACCTCTATTTTTTCATCAATCTTACTCTCTAGCTCTATAAATTTAGCACTCTGGCTATCACTTAGTTTTGAATTTTTTAGTATGTCAATAATATCTACACTTGTATCAAGATCCATATCCATATTTAATAATTCATCAACATTATTGACTATATATTTATGGCTTAGCTTTTTATATAAATTGAATGCTAATCTTTGTACAAATGGATCTTGATTACTCAGCATGTTAGTAAAATAAGACAGAACATCCTGTGGCAATTCAATATGCTGTTGTCCTAATCTCGTTATAATAAAAATGACTTTTTTAATAATATTACTTTCTTTAGTAAGGCTAGTTAGTAATAAGGATGAAGCTATGATTTTATCTAATATAGGTTTTGGTAGTTTTGCATGTTTTACACTATCATAGTCAAGTAACTTTTCTAAAATTGATGTTAGGTGAGTTAAACTTGATTTATACTCAGCAAATTCCTTAATTGTTTCATCGCTAATACTTTGTTCTTTAGTCGAAAAATCTTTAAAACTATCTGTTTTATCTAAGTAATAATTGACTATTTTTTCTTTCAAACTCAAAGGTAATAATTTTAAAAAACCTTTTACTGAATTATCAGCTATAATCTCATCCATTAATGTTAAATTAGCTGATTTATTTTCCAATCCATGTTCAAAAGTCGACGATATTGCCTCTATGTAATGATAAGGATTTTTTTGGAGATACTGTTTAAATAATTTTATTGATTCATCTTGTGGACAATAAACACCACTTATAGCTCCATATGCCAAGAAGGATAAAAGTTTTTCATTAAAGGGTTTCTCTAAGATAATTTTTTCAAAAGCTTCAAAAACTTCCGCATTAAACTCTCTGCCATTATCTATTGCAGATAAAAATTCCTTGCTGCAAAAATCTATAATTGCAGAATCATTTAAAAACTTTGCTAATATCACAGCATGAGAACCATTTATTGCAAAATGAGCTGAATAATTTATAAGTATTTTCTTAAAATCAAACGGGTTTTCTCCAGATTCTACTTCAGATTTTAATATTTTCTCTAAATAGCTAACACTTATCTCACTGAGATGATATTTGGGATTGTCTAAAAATACTGGTATTAATAAAGTATCCAATAAGGTGCTTTTATCCAGTAACAATTCTAAATCGTCAAGTGAATGCTCTGAATTCTTTCGCACAAACTTTTGAACTTTTGGTGAGTCACTGTCTATCACATAATCTGAATAAATCCTTATAATATCCTTGTTTGCATTTAAGCTTTGTGCAAGAGTTAAAGACCAGTCTACTGCTCTGCAATGTTGGTGCTGGGCATCATAATATAGATATTGGGGATTTTGATGAAAAAATTCACTTGGCGCATTACACCCTTCATTAATATGTTCTTTATAAAATGACAGAGCTTTCTCTAAACTACAACCAGCTTCAACGCAGGATTTGTAAAAATAATCATCCTCAAAAAATAATTCTAATAAAGTTACAGACATTGACCAAACTACCTATTAATTAAAATTTTTTTAAAGTTCATATTCAGAATTATGATGTCCATCAGTGTATCCAGTGATAGTGACTGGATCTGCGACTTGTTCATTATGAATGGATTCTTGTTGATCTACTGAGACGGCATCGTCAATATCATTTTGAGCTTTTTCATTTGAAGCTTTCCTTAAGGCTTTGAGCTTAGCTATTCTAATAGCTGCTGCCTCAGCTTCAGCTTTTTCTTTAGCGGCAGCAGCAGCTTCTTTAACTCTTGCAGCTTCGGCCGCTCTAGCTGCTGCTTGTATCGCAGCTACTCTGTTTGCTTCTGCAACCTCTGCTAATTCAACAAGTCTTGAAGATTCTTCAACTGCTATATTTGCTATAGTCATTGATTTTATTAAATCACTTTCACCCTCTACAGCTTGATGTTTGTTTTGATCATGGAAATCTCTAGCAGAAATAAAGTAATTATTATAACTTTGCATTAATTCTTTTTTAGCATTCTGAACCGCTTCAAGATTCATTCTAGATTCTTCAATTCGCTTTAAAGCTCTGTTATAGATTTTCTCCATACACTTTGTTTCAATATTAGGTGACCACCTTTCACAAGCCTCTAAGTCAAGTGTTGTAGCAGAATATATGCTTTGAACAAACGAAACATGAACTCCGTCTGCTTTAAAACCAA
>JYHA01000060.1 GCA_000970895.1 Candidatus Arcanibacter lacustris | reverse complement strand
ATAAACCTATGATCTTGCTCTATCATATTATTTAAGTACTTGTTTTGCCTAATTTCTATTTTCTGATCTTCTGGGTAATTATCATTAATTGCATCAAGGGCACATTTGTTTGCTCCACTCTTATCAACATTGATTTTTATTGGCTTACCATGTAGTCTAATAGCTTTTCGAAAAAAGGCTTTAGCAGCTACAGCATCTCTTTTGGCCCTCAAGCAAAAATCAATGGTAAAGCCATATTTATCAACAGCTCTATACAAGTAACGCCATTGACCCCTCACTTTGATATAAGCTTTTAATGTATCAATACTTCTTTCAGCTTGAGGAATAGTTGTTCTGTATATTACCTTTAGTGCATTTTGCGAATATTCCACGAAAGCTCTTTTTAGATTATTCGCCTTTCCTACATCATCTTCATCTAGATATCTAATATTTGGTGAATCTTTTACCACTTTTATATATGCAAGGCCATTTTCTGCTTGCCATGAATGTTCTAAATCCATAACTACAGCTTTGGCTAATAAATCTAATGCTTCATCTAATGGAGCTTTTTTATAATATGATTCAACTTTATTTCCCCCAAATAAGGCTGACCATACTTTAAAAAAGCTACCAGCATATCCATCACTTGAACTTTGTTGGTCATCATGTATTTTTTGCATTGAAAATGCTTTTCTAATAGCATATGCAGGGTTTGACTCTCCAGAAGTAGTTAGTAAGATTTGATCTTTCTCAGCCTTGATCATTTTTGTAGCAAATAGTGTAAAATTACCAAAAAGATATTTCTTAAGAATCTCATTATTTGCTAAGATTAAAAGGTTATCTCGCTTTGAAATAGCGCTACATTTATCTTCATCTGCCAACAACTCATTTTGATCTTTTAACCACATCGCCCATTCTTCTTGAATCTGCATAATCTCAAATTCTTTATTATACAGAGCACGGTCTTCGAGCCATAACTCGTAACGTTTTTCTAACCTAATTTTTAAAATATCTTCTTCAGTTATAGTGGCAAGTGTATAATTTTTTTGATTAATCAATAGAGCTTCGAGATATTTTACTTCATTCAAAGTTATTTTAGTATTAGAAAACCAATATTCATAATAACTATCGGACTTAATTAGCTTTTGTCCAGCTTGAGATAACTCTACATTACCACCTAAACTCCAAAACCAATTACCCGCTGAAGACCATAATTTATCGTATTTATTGTTAATTCTCTTTAAAACATCATCCAAGTTATAGCTATAGCCTTTACTAGCCATGATAAAGTTGATCAGCTCTATATCTCTCTGATTTAATAAAGTAATCATATCAGGTCGAGATAATATTGTGGTTATGTGATTAAATATTTTTTCATTAACATGTCTTAATTCAGATGAAATTTCAAAAGTTTCCTCGTAGCTATTTTTTGTAGCCTGCAAATATATTGAACTGTTTTTTATATAAAGATAAGCCTGAGCGTTTGATAATTTACCACCACTAAACATTGGATTATTATACCCAACAATAGTTTCTATTCCTGTAGGAGAGGTTATATTTCTTATTAAATTGACATATTTTTGAAACAACTCATCCTGCATTAACTGGTTTGGCATACGACAAAATTGATCATCAAGTAGCGTTTTAGTCTCCTCAATATCGCGGTCTGCGAATAGTTTGCTAAGATTATCTTTGCCAGGATTAGAAGGAACTTCCACTACCAATTGAGCGCTACCACTTTCTCCATTTCTAGCAGCACGACCAAATCCTTGATCTTCTACTCTGATACTTTTAGCAAAAAACGAAAATATCACATGTAGTCCACCATTATTTTCCACTTCATCGCTTATTTTAATATCTGTTCCCCTACCAGCAAGATTAGTCGCTATAATTATTTCACCTGCTACTCGCTCTCCTTTGATCGCTGAATCGTTTGTACTATCCCCATATTCCTTCAAAAGCTCTTTTGGATAATTTTTAGCTACAAGAGCCTGATATATTTCTTGCTGAGTCTCAATATCTTTGGCTATAATCAAAACAACCCTTTTATCATCCATTGCTTTGTTTTGTGCTATCTCAACTATCTTATCTATCCAATCATTATGGATATGACTCACAATGTCTGGAAACCTTGTTATCTTTTTATGAATAAAATTAGGAATATGAACAAAATCTACCTTATAAACATCTCGCAAGAACTCTTGATGACTTGCTGAACCAAGAGTCCCAGTCATGCCATAAATATTACCTTTATATTGTAGAAAATAACTAACATATGACTGAAAGACACTAACCAAGTTCTCGGTTGTTAATTTAAGATGATGTTTCATTTGTAAGAACTGATGAAGCCCTTCACCCCAGTTTAGATTGAATTGAGTTACTCCTGTGTTTAAATGGTCTATAGGGGTGATTATATAGTTTTGATGCAATGTGGAATTATAATAATGACTATTACTAACTCTGTAACTAATATTTTCTTGGTGGGAATCTCTTGCATCTATTGAGGAGTTTATCCATAAAGGTAATTGAGCATCGATAAATTCATATAAGTGTCGGGGAAAAATGAATTGTTTATCTGTAGCCCTACTATTAGATTTTATAATTTCATTGCCAATGAAATCACTGGTTTCTTCCCTAGAATCTTTTTCCTCTAGAGAAAAATCTACATCTTCTGGGTTTTCAGTATTTTGTTGTTTATTAATAAAATACCTTTGTTTAGTCTCTGGATCAATTGCCGATAAACCGTTTAATAGACCTTGAAAACCCCAGATATTAAGAAGTAATTTCCTAAAACTCTCAAATCCAGGGATTGAACTGGCTATCTGAACCCTCATTGCTGTTTGATCAATAAACATATTATCCGCTTCATCAACCAGTACTGTATCAAAACCTCGACCATTTTTTACATTTTCAGTAATATCACGTAAATAATCTCCAATAAAATCAGTTAATTCACCATATACAATATCATCATTGTAACATTCCTTGATTGTCTCACCATTATCAGGATTATAAGCATTATGTGATGCTGAAATATTAAGCAGCTTATAAAATGCCAGGTGAGCATCAAGACCTTCTTTTGCTAAAACCCACGAACTAGTTACCACATCAACTTGTCTACCATCAATTACCTTGATCGCAGCAAGCATAGCAATAATTAACGATTTACCTTCGCCAGTTGCGATTTGGGCTAATCTTCCTTTGTCTGATTTTAAGAATATTAATATAGATATAATTTGGTTATCTCTTGGATAGAAATGTTCTGTAGATGTATTTTTTACTGCTTGTTTTAAAACTGCTATAACTTCAGCAATATTATCATCAGTAACTTTAACAATATCTTTTCTCCAACTTTTGAAATCTTCCTCAGTCCATGTATTTATTGGATGATTTTCTTCAAATTGCTTAATTGCATCAAGATTATTATTAAGATAATCAGCTAACTTACTATCAACATTCAAAGCCGTGTTATCTTTAATTAACTCAGCTATTAGTTCAGCTCGATCTTTATCATCATAATATTCATTATCATTAAATGATTTCCATATATTGGATAGCCAAGCCGATGGATCTTGTTGTAAAATTATTTCTGAAATATTGTTACCATTACGGTCTAGTATTTTGTGAGACATACCGTAATCATAAATTCTTCCCATAACCCTTTTAAATTGGTCAAAATTATCATTCGATAATTTTGCTATGATTCTAGAGATTAGTTCTTGCCTCCAACCAACTGCAAAAAATCTATCTAATTGAATTTTTAGCAGTTCTTCATAAGCTTCATTCCAAGATGACAAATTTTTTGCTTTAATTTTATCTATAATATTATTTGATTTCTGTCCTCTTTTTTCTACCTCTATTTTTTCATCAATCTTACTCTCTAGCTCTATAAATTTAGCACTCTGGCTATCACTTAGTTTTGAATTTTTTAGTATGTCAATAATATCTACACTTGTATCAAGATCCATATCCATATTTAATAATTCATCAACATTATTGACTATATATTTATGGCTTAGCTTTTTATATAAATTGAATGCTAATCTTTGTACAAATGGATCTTGATTACTCAGCATGTTAGTAAAATAAGACAGAACATCCTGTGGCAATTCAATATGCTGTTGTCCTAATCTCGTTATAATAAAAATGACTTTTTTAATAATATTACTTTCTTTAGTAAGGCTAGTTAGTAATAAGGATGAAGCTATGATTTTATCTAATATAGGTTTTGGTAGTTTTGCATGTTTTACACTATCATAGTCAAGTAACTTTTCTAAAATTGATGTTAGGTGAGTTAAACTTGATTTATACTCAGCAAATTCCTTAATTGTTTCATCGCTAATACTTTGTTCTTTAGTCGAAAAATCTTTAAAACTATCTGTTTTATCTAAGTAATAATTGACTATTTTTTCTTTCAAACTCAAAGGTAATAATTTTAAAAAACCTTTTACTGAATTATCAGCTATAATCTCATCCATTAATGTTAAATTAGCTGATTTATTTTCCAATCCATGTTCAAAAGTCGACGATATTGCCTCTATGTAATGATAAGGATTTTTTTGGAGATACTGTTTAAATAATTTTATTGATTCATCTTGTGGACAATAAACACCACTTATAGCTCCATATGCCAAGAAGGATAAAAGTTTTTCATTAAAGGGTTTCTCTAAGATAATTTTTTCAAAAGCTTCAAAAACTTCCGCATTAAACTCTCTGCCATTATCTATTGCAGATAAAAATTCCTTGCTGCAAAAATCTATAATTGCAGAATCATTTAAAAACTTTGCTAATATCACAGCATGAGAACCATTTATTGCAAAATGAGCTGAATAATTTATAAGTATTTTCTTAAAATCAAACGGGTTTTCTCCAGATTCTACTTCAGATTTTAATATTTTCTCTAAATAGCTAACACTTATCTCACTGAGATGATATTTGGGATTGTCTAAAAATACTGGTATTAATAAAGTATCCAATAAGGTGCTTTTATCCAGTAACAATTCTAAATCGTCAAGTGAATGCTCTGAATTCTTTCGCACAAACTTTTGAACTTTTGGTGAGTCACTGTCTATCACATAATCTGAATAAATCCTTATAATATCCTTGTTTGCATTTAAGCTTTGTGCAAGAGTTAAAGACCAGTCTACTGCTCTGCAATGTTGGTGCTGGGCATCATAATATAGATATTGGGGATTTTGATGAAAAAATTCACTTGGCGCATTACACCCTTCATTAATATGTTCTTTATAAAATGACAGAGCTTTCTCTAAACTACAACCAGCTTCAACGCAGGATTTGTAAAAATAATCATCCTCAAAAAATAATTCTAATAAAGTTACAGACATTGACCAAACTACCTATTAATTAAAATTTTTTTAAAGTTCATATTCAGAATTATGATGTCCATCAGTGTATCCAGTGATAGTGACTGGATCTGCGACTTGTTCATTATGAATGGATTCTTGTTGATCTACTGAGACGGCATCGTCAATATCATTTTGAGCTTTTTCATTTGAAGCTTTCCTTAAGGCTTTGAGCTTAGCTATTCTAATAGCTGCTGCCTCAGCTTCAGCTTTTTCTTTAGCGGCAGCAGCAGCTTCTTTAACTCTTGCAGCTTCGGCCGCTCTAGCTGCTGCTTGTATCGCAGCTACTCTGTTTGCTTCTGCAACCTCTGCTAATTCAACAAGTCTTGAAGATTCTTCAACTGCTATATTTGCTATAGTCATTGATTTTATTAAATCACTTTCACCCTCTACAGCTTGATGTTTGTTTTGATCATGGAAATCTCTAGCAGAAATAAAGTAATTATTATAACTTTGCATTAATTCTTTTTTAGCATTCTGAACCGCTTCAAGATTCATTCTAGATTCTTCAATTCGCTTTAAAGCTCTGTTATAGATTTTCTCCATACACTTTGTTTCAATATTAGGTGACCACCTTTCACAAGCCTCTAAGTCAAGTGTTGTAGCAGAATATATGCTTTGAACAAACGAAACATGAACTCCGTCTGCTTTAAAACCAA
>JYHA01000059.1 GCA_000970895.1 Candidatus Arcanibacter lacustris | reverse complement strand
GGGTCTTTTGATTTGATTGTGTAAATTCTCTCATAACACTTAAATTCTACCCTCAAATTTTATCAAAAAATGAGCCATAGCTTCGTTCCAATTTTGGATTGGCATATTCCATTTTGCAGTAATGTAATCTATTGTCAAGTACAATGATTTAAACACAGCATCATCATTCGGAAAAACACGTTTATTATTGGTGACTTTCCTAAGTTGACTATTGAGAGATTCTATGGAATTTGTGGTGTAAATGATCTTCTTAATACTGGATGGATACTGCATAAAAATTACTAAATTCGCCCAATTATGATACCAGGATTTTGAAATCTGAGGGTATCTTTTATCCCATTTTAATGCAAAAGCTTCTAGAGCCAATAGAGCCGCATCTTCAGTGGCTGTAGTATAAATAGGCTTTAAATCAGCCACTAATTCTTTTCTATCTTTATAAGATACATATTTCAAGCTGTTTCTAATTTGATGAACTATGCATAATTGATGCTCACATTTTGGATAAACGGCTGATATTGCTTCAGACATACCAGTTAAATTATCGGTACAGGCGATCAACATATCCTGCATACCTCGATTCTTCATTTCTGTTAAATTACCAAGCCAAAACTTAGCACCTTCATTCTCACTAATCCATAAGCCTAAAATATCTTTCTTACCACATAAATCAATACCTAAAGCCACATATACAGCCTTATTAATAATGCGTTTGTCATGACGAACTTTGACTACTAAACAGTCAAAATAAACTATAGGATAAACAGATTCTAAGGGTCTGTTTTGCCAAGCTTTTACTTCATCCATCACCCCATCAGTAATCTTGCTGATCAATGATTCGCTGATTTCAGCTTCATAAAGCTCATAGATTTGCTGCTTGATATCAGAAAGACTCATACCTTTAGCATATAATGATAATATTTTTTTATCTAAACCTGCAATCCTATTTTGTTTTTTAGGCACTATGGCAGGCTCAAAATCACCATTCCTATCCCTTGGCACATTTAGTTCAATTACCCCATTGTCAGTAATTAAATTCTTGTTATAGTGGCCATTTCTAGCATTATTTAAATCAGAACGACTATAACGATCGTAGCCTAAATGATTATTCATCTCCTCTGATAATGCTCTTTCTATTACTGCTTTAGTTAATTGCTTGATTAATCCACCTTCTTCAAGGGCCTTAGAGATATCAACATCTCCTTCTAATAGCAAATCTAATGCTTCTTTCATCTTCGAATGTTGGACAACTTTGTTCATGGTCTTTCTCCTTAAATTATAATTATTATTTATATAACTTATGAGAAATTTACACAATCATTTGCCCAGACCCTATCACTAATATCCTTCATACGGTAAATATCACTACCTGTAGCTTTGGCAACAATACATGCTGAAATTGCAGATTCATCAGCTTGATTTTTACTATAGGATGGTAAAATATGAGTAAATTGTTTCATAAAACCAGTATGATGATTAGTCATTCTAATAATTTGACTAATCGTAGAGATTTCCATACTATCATAATAGGGATTATTGACGCCATCATCTAATTTTGGTTGTGTCGCGTTTGTTGAAAGTTAGAAGATTATCTCATAATTATGAGCTTATTTAGTTATAAAAATATTTAATTTATCGTTAAATTTATGGGAAATACTTATGAATATTACTACTGGTAATATTGTTATCTATCAAGATAATGAAGGTAAAGAAATTGTAGATGTTACGCTTGTAAAAGACACAATGTGGCTTTCTCTTAATCAAATCTCACTACTATTTGAAAGGGAAGCATCTCTAATAATAGGAAATAACAATATTGAATAAATTTAAAAATATTGTATACAATAGATAACGCCTGTAATTACTAACTATGTTCATATTATGATGAAGATGACATTACCCTAAAATACTAAAATATCCCATTATGGGAGATGCTGGCTCTGTCGCGTTTGTAATTAGGTATTACAACTTTATTAATTTTTGCTAAATTCCGAACATTATGCAACCAACGACATAAATTGATTGAAGATTGATTTGTTATTTTGATTTGAAGTTTTTAGTTGTCCCTTTTTTATCATATGGGTAATTTCTATACCTGTGATTGTTTGTTTTGCTCCATTAAAGGATTTATATCCTAGAGCAGGCTTAGTTCGTCGTTTTATAAACCTATGATCTTGCTCTATCATATTATTTAAGTATTTGTTTTGCCTAATTT
>JYHA01000058.1:5000-22076 GCA_000970895.1 Candidatus Arcanibacter lacustris | reverse complement strand
CTATTTTTAATAATAATCCACAAGCAAGTCCTGCTAATGCAGCAATGCCTAGATCTGCAAATGATTTATGAGAAATAATAGCAATTGGTATTGCAGCTAATGCTAAAAATATTTGTATAGAATCTGGGATGATATAATGTTCAAGATCAGTGATGATTAATACAAGTAATGACAGACTCACCATAAAATAAAGTATGCCAAGCATAGTTAGAGCAAATTTATGATATAGATATAAAGATAAAAAGGCTGCTATTATTTCAATGATAATATATCTGGGGCTAATAGTTTCTTTGCAATATCTGCAAGCTCCTCTAGAGATGATCCATGAGAAAATAGGGATGAGGTCAAGCGCTCCAAGTGTGTGGTTGCATTTAGTACAAGCTGATCTTTTCATAACCACATCCATAGAAAGTGGCAATCTATAGCTTAGCATTCCAATAAAGCTACCTATCATGGAACCTATTACCGCAATAAAAATATTTTCTATATTAGAAGATATCATAAAATCTCAATCATTCATTAATGTTTTTTCAATAAGATAAAAATATAACAAAATAGATAACAAATTACTAACGAAAATAAAAAAACATGCAATATAGATTAAAAAAAGCCTATTCTTTATTGGAGCTATCTATTTCTCTTGCTATTATTGCCACAGTACTTTCTGCTGGATTTTCTATGATAAGTGGTAGTAGCATGCTAGCTAAGAGAAAAGATACTGAAAAAAGAATGAATATTATTGAAAAAGCAATAGCATCTTATGCGGCAATTTATGATCGTATTCCTTGTCCTGCTGATCTCAATTTAGCTGATAATAACGCTAATTCTGGCATTGAAAATTGTTGTTATAATTGCAGTAACTTATCTTCATACCATGTTACTAGTCCACCATCTTCTCCTACTGCTTTTACAGGAAATAATACATATTACACAGTTGGAACAGTGCCTTATGTTACTCTTGGTTTGCCTAAAGAATATTTAGCAGATGCTTGGGGTAATAAATTTATTTATAGCGCCACTCTGGCTCTTTCTGGAAAAATATCTACTAATACTTATGGGACTCCAGCTATAGCTAATTTAAACTATTTAGAAACAGCTAATATGGGGCTGATAACAGTAAAAGATAGTCAAGCAACTATTAGGACTAATAATGCAAGCTATGTCTTAATGAGCGCTGGGAATAATGGTCTTGGAGCTTATCCCAGAGGTTCTGCAACTCATGTGACGAGTTTGCCTAGTAATGCTAATGAATTGATCAATTATAATAGTACTTTAGTTACTGGCACTGGTAGCTTTATTGCTTATGAACAAACAAATACTTATGATGATATAGTACATTATAAACAAAAGTGGCAACTGGTAAAAGAGGCTGGTATGGTTCTTAGTAATCAAACTTGTGCTTTGGCTAAAAATTTGATTGAAACTTTAGATACAAGTAGCAATTCTGTTAATTATTCGCCTGTATGTTCTTGTAACAGCCTTTCTCCTCCTACTTCATGTTCACAATTCGTTAACCATCTTGATGCAAGATGTTCGGTATTTGCAAGTAACTTCTTATTAAAAATTAGAGAATTATGTTTAAATCAATTTTAAAAAAAATACTTCTTCTAAATGATAAACTCCAACTCCAAAGCTTCGTCATCCTGGAGCCGACTTGTCTTGAAAAGATAAGTCGAGCGATAGGATCCACATTAATGCATTTAAAGCAGTGTTTATTTGAGGTTTTTGTATGGATCCTATATACCCTTCGGGGCTCCAGGATGAAGAAAGAGGGAGGGGCATTCAGAGAAATAAGAAAATCAAAAGGTTATTCCTTATTAGAATTAGCAATAGTAATATCTATTATTAGTTTTACTATCGGCAATTTATTATCACTGGCTAAAGATAGAACAGAAGCTGAAAAAATAACAGAAACATATGAGAAGATGGATTTTGTTGAGAAATCTATAGCTGCTTATTTTGCAGAAAATGGTTCTATTCCTTGTCCTGCAAGTAGTCAAATAGCAGCAAATGCTTCTAATTTTGGCTCTGCAACCAGAGGTAGTACTCCATATAATTGCACAATTTCTTATGCTTCTTCTACTTATCAGAATTTTTCTACTCCTCCCTTTCCAAATCTTGCTCTTGGATCCGTTCCTACTGCAACATTACAAATTCCTGATGATTATGCTTATGATGCTTGGGGTAGAAGATTCACCTATAGTATGATTCAGTACTGTAATACAAGCAATATTCAATATCTAGCTGGCTATAATTATGGTGGGGTGACTGCGAGTAATGGTAATTACTATTACAATGTTATAAATGCAAATGATTATAATTTTTCTAATAGTACTTATTGTGGAGGGTCATTTGCAAGTAATAGCGCTATTGAAATTCAAAATGCCAGCGGCACTGTAACATCTAATGCTGCTGTTTATGTGTTGTTGAGTCATGGTAGGAATGGTCATGGAGCTTATCCTCATAATGGAGGAACAAGCAGAATCACCTCTAGTGAAATAGTAAGCACGAATGAAGTAACTAATGCGTTATTAAGTACTGCTGGATCTAATGCATATACTACTGGTATCTATATTCAACAACCACTTTCATTTTCTAATTCAGCAACAACCTATTTTGATGATATAGTTCATTATAGAACCAAAGATCAATTAATTAAAGAGGCGGGTGGATTTAATGCTTCAGGAATTTATAGTTCTTCTATTTGTAATATGGCTGCAAATGTTACGAGTGCTACATCTGCTGCACTTTACTGTCCTTTTTCATTAACTACGCCTACTACTTGCCAAACTCAACTATATGAGCTAGCAGCACAAATTACTTCTTTATGTTTTTAAAAAGATGACTTAACGTGATTTGCTGTTTATCTTGCTTTTGATTTTATCAATTTTTTGTGCTTTGTAATTTTCTTGAGGTTTAATATTCTCTAATTCTTTTTTAAAATC
The DNA here is from genome assembly GCA_000970895.1 of Candidatus Arcanibacter lacustris. Taxonomy (GTDB): domain Bacteria; phylum Pseudomonadota; class Alphaproteobacteria; order Rickettsiales; family Arcanibacteraceae; genus Arcanibacter; species Arcanibacter lacustris. The sequence continues at coordinate 19,131 of JYHA01000058.1, read as the reverse complement.
AGAGTCTGATTTTATTGTCAAAACATTTGCGTGAGTTGCTTTATATTTTGTATTGATAAATTCTGGTGTTATATTTTTAATTTCTTTATCGTTTGTTTTGAACCCATTACCTTGTCTTATTGCTGAGATTGCTTCTTTTATATTTTTTGCTGTAATTGGAACTTCTTTTCCATCTTGATTGTGAAAATGAGTTATAACGTCTTGATTTGTTAAATGCATTTTTTCAGCGGGAGATCCAGGATAAACTTCGCTTATTACAAGACCTGTTCCTTCTTGAAAAATTCCTTCCGCTCCTATGCCTTTATATATTTTACCAACATCTTCTCCCTTATAGCTTTTTTCTTCGATGGCATCGAATTTAGTTTTTACATCTTCAAGGATTTCCTTCTCCTTTTTATCGCTGGTTTCTCTCGTTTTTCCGCTAATAAAATTAGATACTACTGAGTTTAATAGAACTTTATCTTTTTTTTTGTATTCTTTGATTGTTTTTTTATCAGTATTTTGCTTTATTTCCTCTCTAATTGTCTTTAAAGCACTGGAATCATATTTATGTGTAGCTCTTATATCATTTTGCATTTCTTGATTAATTGGATTTTTTATAGTCAAAATCTCAACTCCTGAAGAAATAAAATCAACAAGTTTCTTTTTAAAGTCATTAAAATTCCTTCTAAAGGCTTTTCTTGTAGGACTAGTATCTGCCTCTATACTTTCTGTAACTTTTTGTGCTATTTTATCTGCAAATGTTTTTCGACAAGTTTGTCTATGTTCGTCTAAATCTTTTTTCAATTCTTGGCGGATTCTAAAATCAATTTTACTATCAGATATTTTAGTTAGAAGTTCTTTTTCTCTAATAAGATCTTTTTTGACTTTATTGAGGTAATCTCGGTCAGCTTCCCAGGAAAAATATGCTCCTTTAGCTGCAGTTGCTGGTATCTGAGCTGCTATGCCAATGGGACTATTTACAGTTATAGCAAGAGTCTGATAAGTAGTCATAAAGGCTGTGTGAGCAGCTGCCAAAGTAGCAACAGAACCTAGCGCATTTCCAAATGCAAGAGCTATGGGGGCTGGTGCGGAAGCAAATCCCATAAATACTGCAGCTGTTGCAATAGCAGCATCTCTTAGATCACAAGCAAATGCTATGGAGTTTTTTTTAAATTCTTTTTCATTGGTACTAGATATAAGTCTATAAACAGAAGAAGGTATGGCAAGAGTTTTTCTAACGGAATATACAGCTTGTTTACCAGAAAAAGCTATGCCATTTATAGCTAATCCTGCTAATCTTTTGCTGTTTCTTTTTAAGAAAGGATCATCAGGATGTGATAAGAAATAGAATCTTGCTTTATCTAGTTGGTCACTAGTTACTATATCAGCTCGAGCTAACGATCTGGTAAATATATTTTCTCTGTTTGTTTCTTTTGACATTTTTAACTCCCTGCATTCGTAACTATATTAACTATATGGCAGAAAGATTAATTATGCCTTAATGTTTAGTTAAGGACTTGTCGGATTTGGGAGTTTTTTCTGATTGGCAAATTCTGTGGTTAAATCGGTCGCTATTTGCGGATTCATCTGGGCTAGAATTGGAGCTGTTTTAGATTTGTTCATTTTATCAATAACTTGCAACAATATATCCATATCTAATGATTCTAAGATTTTAGCAGCATCTTTTGGTTTCATAGCTTCATAAATCTGTACCAAGCTACTAATTTTCATATCTTCTTTTTCATTATAAGACTTAAGTAAATCTGACACTTGATCTTTTAATGAAGAAAGTTGAGTTATTTTTTTGTCTGCTTTGATTTCTGCGGCTTTTAAAATAGTTTCTTTTTCAGATACATCTCTACTCCATTGTTCAAGTTCTTCCCTTCTTTTTGCAAGATTTTTTAAGATATCTAACTCGATTTCAGAAAACTGCCCCTTATTACAATTAAATTCCGTCGGTCTCTTAGTCAATACATTAGGATCATCTGCTGGTTTAGCAGCCTCTGCAGCAGGAGGAGCTTCGGAGGCTAGGGAAATGTCGGCTATTATTAGTTTGTTAGTAACCTTAACGTCGCTATCTATAATATCTACGACCTTGGCTACCAAGAAAAGCAAAGAAACTACAAGTAATAATGGTAGAAAACGAATTTTCATATAGCTTATATCACCCTATCTCTTTTTTGAGTTTTAACTGCTGAGATTCTATCAAGCAAAGATTCTATAGCAATTTTCTGGATGGGTTTTTGGTTATTATTTAATTTTGCTGGATCAAAATTATTAATAGCCTTATTATTATAAATTACATCTTGATTATTGGCGGTTATTTTATATTTCTCAAGCTGCTCTTTGTAGAACTGAACAAAATCTACCTTTTCAAATCTTCTAGCCTCAGTAATTGATGAGTCAAGTTTTTCACTGGAAATAGTTGCTCTATCTGCTAAATAAGCTAAATCATCATGAATATATTTTGCTTTGTCTATTTTATTATTTAGCTCTAAGCTTACTTGGTTGCTTAAGATTTTTAGCTCATCTATGCCATATTCTGCGCGCAATATAGTATTGTCGAGTATTTTTATTGACTCTAAAAGATCTTTTTTGTTATTGCGAAGTTCAGAAATTTTTTTATTTAACTGCCATGAATATATGATTGATATCATAAGCATCACAGCTATTGTGCAATCTAGTATAATCATTTCTCTTTATCCTCTGAGTGAATTAGCTTTTTATTTAGGACGTCGGTGATACTAACTGCGATTTTTTCTCCAACCTTTCCTATTTTTCCAGCAAACATATTATTGCCGCAACAATTTAGGATAATATCATCATCTACAAAATCATCCATAATAATAGTGCTGCCTACTTTTAAATTAACCACATCTTGCATTAATACAACCTTTGTTTTCAAAACTGCTTCTAAATCAATATCAAGTTTGAATATTTCATTTTGTAAATTACCTTCCCACTCAGCATCTTTACCAAATTTCTCACCGATAAATACTTGTAGTAATAATGCTCTTATTGGTTCTAGGGTTGCATATGGAAATAATATATCAATTTTTCCTGCTCGCTCTTCCATCTCTACTCTTAGTTGCAATAAGATAGCAGCATCAGCTGGTCTTGAAATAGTTGCGAATCGTGGATTTGTCTCTATTCGTTCAAATACAAGCGTAGTAGTGCTAAGAGGGTCAAAAGCACTAGCAAGATCAGCGAGTATTATATCTGATAATTGTCTTACGATTCCTTGTTCTATTACGGTATAAGGTCTTCCTTCAAATCTAATTGGTCTATATACTTTTCTGCCACCAAATAATACATCTACTAGAGAATAAATCAAAGAACCATCTGCAGATATTAGTCCAAAATTTTCCCATTCCACAGCTTTAAAAACTGTGAGTAATGAAGGCATGGGGATGGAATTAATGTAATTACCAAATCTAAGAGAAGATATTGATTTTATATCAATATCAACAGTTTCAGAAGTAAAATTCCTGATACTTGTAGATAAAATCCTTACAAAGCGATCAAAAACAACTTCCAACATAGGAAGTCTTTCATAAGACTGCAACGCTTTATCAAGCATCGCTCTGATGCCTCTGTTTTTGGAATCATCATCTTTATTGTCCGATGAGAAACCAAGTAAGCTATCTATCTCTTCTTGGTTTAAGCTTCTAACCGAAGTAGGTGCATCAGCCTCTGGCGCTTCTGAGGCAGCTGGGGTAGAAGTTTTGGCGGCTTCTTCTTGGGCAAGCATTTGCTCCCAAGAATCTGACGCATCTCCTTGTCCTGTATTTTCGTCGTTTTCTGTCATTATTGAACCAATATTTCCCTAAATAATATATCATCTACTTTGTTGGGAGTTACAATGTAGTTAACGCGAAATAGTAACTCCTCTCTTAGTCGAAACATGCCTGCTGAGCCATTTAGATCATCTCCTCGTAACTCTCTCAAATATACTTGAAAAGCATCTCTAATAACGGGCATTTTATCTTTTATAGCTGCTACTGCATCTTGTCCTGGTAATTGCAATGTTACTGACATTTTAAGGAAGTTAGGTTGATTGTCTCCCTTATCTAGATTGACAATAAACTCATCCATGTCTAAGTAAGTGGTTACTTGTTTTGCTTGTGTAGCAGCTGCTCCATCGTGTTTTTCGATTGTTGTATCAGCTGGTTTTGCTGCTGATTTATGCTTCATAATAAAAAATACGATACCTGCTATTAAAATTAAAACTACAGGAATGATTATTAAAAGAATTTTCTTTTTGCCCTTTAGCTTAGCAAGGATCATAGCTTTTTTAGAAGTATCTTGTTTTACTTCTGTTTCTGGATTTTGCTCCTGTTCTTCTTTTTCTTCTAGTTCTGTTGACATAGTTCCCTTGTCTTTATATTTAAAAACACTTTAAATAAAAATAATTAAGATTTCATTGACGTGGAATGATATTCTTTATTTTTATACTTAATTACTATAGCATATTAGATACCTATTATGGAAGTACATCAAATAAATTTTTTTAAAACCAAAGGAGTTGGTAAGGATGAGAAGAGAAGATTTGGTAAAAACAGCTCAAAATACTGCCGTGGTAGCGGGTGGTTTGGTGGCTGCAGCAGCAGTTGATTTACATGCAAGAACCCAAAGGTTATTAGATAATGCAGCTAATTCCAACTCAAATCTTTATGTTGCTGGGGCTGCTTCGGTTGCTCTTGCAGTTGTTGACAGGGCTCCTGAAATTTCTAGGGACCTTGCTTTAGCATCTGGTTATGCTTTATCAGCTTTTGGTAAAATAGCTCTAGCGGTTTTTGATGGCGCGTGTTCTGCTTATTCTAAAGTCTCAGCTCAAGGTCAACCAAGAATTGAGAGTGAATTTGAAACAACAACAGAAGATCAAGATAAATGGGATATCATAGATTTTGTTGGAAAAAACGACTAAGGATGAGCTAAAGATCTTTTTTATAAAATTTGTTCTATGAATTTTTACTTTATAAAAATAAAGATTTGCCTAGTAAATATATTTTTTTTATTGTATTACAGTAAGTGTTACCTTTCTTTTTAAGATGTGTTTTTATAATATAATAGATGGTGTAAAGCATTGTTTTTTCTTAAGTAAGATCTTTGTTAGCTTAAGTTTCCTATTAGATCAGAGTAAAATTTAATGCATATACATATAAAGGAAGTCAAAAGACAGAGTAGCTAAAAAATATGTTAAATCAATAAAAGATGAGGAAATAAAATGGCTAAAATTCAAATCAAAAATATAGAAGCTAGTAAAGTGGTAAATGATAATAATTCAGGTGAATATGATATAATGAACGATGTTCACTATGTTTGTAAATCCTGTTCCTTAATTACTGATTTTTTAAAAAAAGGCTGTGATGTTATGCAATTAGCCAATGGTGATGTTGTGGTGACGGAAGTGAAGGCTGTAACTTTTCATTATAGTTGGAGTGAGAAGAAAGAGAAATTAGTAAGGGTCTATGGTGGTTCTAAGTCTAAAAAATCTAAAGATCTTGAAGAAGATTTTGAAGATGATTTAGAATTGGAAATGGCATAAAGAAACTATAGGTTTCACCAAATAATGAATCATCGCCCTTTGATCATACCATATAACGGAGTCTATCCTAAAATTGCAAAAGATGCTTTTATAGCGCCAAATGCTGTTATTATTGGTGATGTGACGATTGGTAGTAAGTCAAGCATATGGTTTGGTTGTGTTGTTAGGGGTGATGTCGCTAGAATTACTATAGGTGAAGAAACTAATATTCAAGATGGTTCTGTAATTCATGTAACGAGAAATGGTGTTGATACTATCATAGGATCAGGCGTTACAATAGGTCATAAAGTATTGCTTCATGGATGTATGATTAATGACGGGGCTTTTATTGGTATGGGTTCTACTTTGATGGATAGATCTATAGTAGAATCTGGTAGCATGGTTGCTGCTGGATCGCTTGTTTCTGGTAAAAAAATAATTAAGACTGGCGAAGTATGGGCTGGTAATCCTGCTAAATTTTTTAGAGCAATCAAAGAGGAGGAGCTGAGTCACATTCCTGTATCTGCTGCTAATTATGTCAAGCATGCTGAAGAATATTTAGCGATGAAATTTTAATGGATTCGCTCGTTAAAAATCTATTCTAGCTTTAATATTATCTAAAATTGAGAGTAGTTTTGGTATTGCCACGTAAAGTTGATTTAAATATTTGGCGGTGGCGCTTGGGTTGTCTGGATATTCATGGGAGATGTGATTTCTAATTTCCCTGAGCTCAAACCATAAAGATGAATTTTCAATAATAGATAATTTTTCCAATTTATTTAATTTATCTATCATGGTGAGTCCTTCTATTTGTTCTCCAACCTGATTTAAAAATGCATCAAATATCTTGTTTTCCATAAAATCTTGCAATTTTGAAAAGCGTGTAGTTAGCAACTCTATTAGCAAAAACTCTTGTTCTGAAAGATTCTGTATTTTTCCAACAGAGATTGGAAAAATATTAGCTAGCCTATCCATTGAAAATATAATTCTTTTCTGGTGGATATCTGTAATTTTAAATAATTCTCTAATTAACATCATTGGATTTTTACTCCTTGTGATTTAGCAACTTGATAAATGGGCAGTTCATATGAAGAATGAATGTGATTTAAAATAATATCTATTTTTTGATCGCCGATTAGTCTCTTTAGTTTGCTTGAGAATGCTAGTTTTTTATCGATCGCAATATCGTAATCTTCGATTGTGGTTTTAATATACAAGTCGATATCACCACCTTTTTTATTTAAATCCACCCTGGAGCCAAAAACCCATAGCGAATCATCTTCTGTGAAATATTCTACAAAAGCATCTTTCAGCTTTGATATATCATGAGTGGTCAATCTAATTTGTGTTATTTTTTCTATCATATGTCTCTAACTCTATCAAATGAAATACAAAAAAACTAGTTAAATTTAATTTGTAAATAGAAGATTATTGATATATCTATAAATAACTCTATGTTCTAAAGAAATTATTTTGTTCCAGGAGTTTATGTGTCATTTAAAGGCTTTGAAAAAAAAATAAAAGACTCGGATTATTTAGAGTCTTTCAAGCATAATCGTTTTCCTCTTGTCGTAAAAAGAATCTTTATATTTTTAATCATGGCTCTTGGGATTTTTACATCCATAACATTCTTTGTAATTAGTAATGATAGTAATAATAGTATATTCTCTAGCAGATATAGGGTAGAGGCCAGAAAAATCAAAGAGCGTATTAGCTCGAGCATGCATGCATATTATGATGATTTATTAAAAATAAGAGCGATATTTAATAAGTCTCTAAATATTTCTAGAGAAGATTATATTGATCTTGCAAATAAAATTTTTTCTGATGCTAATTTTGATGGTGTTTTTTGGGCGGATGATAATTTCAAGCAAATAATTCAATTAAAGAAAATTCCTGATCAAGATAAAATTAGAAAATATGAACTAGCAATAGAAAATGATGTGCAAACATCTATTAGAAATGATGTTATTGTAATTAGTTATAGCAAGAAATTAATGGGTGACAATGTAGCAATTATTGTGCCAACTAATTTTGAAGGAAAGAAAGGGGCGCTAGTAGGATATATAAATATAAAAGAAAAAATTGCAAAAATCTTAAAAAGAAATTCTTTCTCATATAAACATAGAATATATCTATTTGATATTACAAACGATCTAAATAATTTGATTTATACTAATAACAATAGTCGTCCTGGATTTGAAGGTAAAGATTTAAAGCAAATTTCAATCAAGTCCCTTGCTAAAAAAGCAAAATTATACGAAAAATTTGATATCCATTGGCATCCTAATAAAATAGGAGTCTTAGTCGCTTCTAATATTCATCATATAGACATAACTGATAAAATATATATTAATCTTGATGATAAGATTTTTTGGCTACCTTTTATAATTTTATTATGCGGGTTGTTTATAACTTTTTTGATAAGTTTTTTCTTATATCACTTGGTTAATAAAAATTCCCAGATCCAAGAAATCGTTGTGTATCGTACAGAAAAACTAGTAAAGCTTGCTAGAGAATTAGAAGACAATAAAAATGAAATTTCAACTATTTTATCAATAATGGTTGATGGTTTGATTGCTTTGAATGCTCAAGGCTTAATCGAGAGGGTTAATCCAGCTATAGTAAATGTTTTTGGCTATGACATTGACGAATTAACTGGCAAAAATATAAAGGATATTTTGGTTTTTGAAGATGGTTTTGATATTGCTTGCTATCTTGGCTCTGTTATAGATCCTCTTTCCATTAATGCATATGATAAGATGCGGATTAGGGGGAGAAAAAAAAATGGTGAAATTATTGTTGTTGAATTAGGCATTAGTGGTGCCTTTTTATCAAATAGAGCCATTATAGTAGCTATAATTAGAGATGTTGATGATCAGGTTAAAATCGAGCAAGAAATATCTATCAATAACCTAGAGTTAGAAAGTGAAAGAAATAAGGCTGAACGTGCCAATAAAGCAAAAAGTCAATTTTTAGCAAATATGAGTCATGAAATAAGAACGCCAATGAATAGTATTTTTGGTGCAACTGAGTTGCTACTTAACACAAGGCTAAATATTGAACAGAGAGATTTTGTTAGTGACATATATTCTTCATGTGATTTGTTATTATCTATTATTAATGACGTACTTGATTTATCTAAGATTGAATCTGGAAACATAGAAGAAAATAAATCTAAATGTTTTCTTGATCAGCTCTTAAGCGAAGTGATTCAGTTGTTGGTGCGTAAGGCCAGAAATAATAATAACAAAATTATAGTAAACTATTCCCCATTGTTACCAATAACTTTTTTGGTTGATACTACGAAACTTAGGCAGGTTCTTATTAATTTGATCAATAATTCTATTAAATTTTCTAAAAACTCAGTGATCTTGATTAATATAGAGCCAACAGATAGTTATATTGATGGTAAAAATGTAGTGTTGTTTGAAGTTACTGATAATGGCATTGGTATTGAAGAAGGTAATATTAGTACAATTTTTGATATATTTACCCAAGCTGATGAATCAACTACCAGAAAATATGGTGGCACTGGGTTGGGTTTAGCTATTTGTAAAAAATTGGTTGAAATTATGGGTGGAGAAATAGGAGTTTCTAGTGAGTTAAATTATGGATCAACTTTCTGGTTTAAAATCCCTCTAGAGGCTGAAGAACAATCAATTGCTTTCCCTTCGGAAATAGATTTCAACAGCATCCTAATAATAGATGATTTGGAACTGAATTCTAGAATAATCTCTGAATATTTATCTTATTATAAATTAAAGCACGATATTGTTTTTGATAGCGATGAAGCCTTGGCAATGATTAGTAAAGCAGCCAGTAATGACCAATATTATGATTTTATTTTAATTAACTATACATTGAAAAATATGAATTGGATAAAAATGGGAGAGTCTATTTTTCTGATAAATAAAGTTAAAAACAATAGTAATCTCATTTTAATTACAGAACATGATTGTTTTGATAATTACGTATTCGATGCTCAAAATATATTCGATACATATCTAACTTATCCTATCATTCCAGTTAAGTTGCTTAAGGTATTGTGTGGTATAAGAAATAATAAAATTATTGAGGTCAAAAGTTCGATCGAAAATGAAGATATGCTACCAAACTACAATGCCAGGTTGCTAGTTGTGGAGGATTATTTACCAAATCAAAAATTAATCAAGAAGATGTTAGAAAAATATGGTTGTAAGGTTGATATTGCTGATGGCGGAATGGTTGCTTTGAACATGATAGAAAAAGAGAAATATGATTTGATTTTCATGGATTGTCAAATGCCAGATATTGACGGTTATGAAACTACTGCAAAAATTAGGCAGATGCAAACTAAACATCATACTATTATTGCTATGACTGCTAATGCTTTAATTGGCGATAGAGAAAAATGTATTTCAGTTGGTATGGATGATTATATTACCAAGCCTTTAAAGATAAAAGATTTAGGTGAAATGCTCAAAAAATGGATATAATTATGAAAAAACTAAAAATCGCTCTTCAAATGGATGATATCTCTTCCATTAAATTTGATAAAGATTCCACCTTCTTACTTGGTATGGAGGCGCAAAAAAGAGGATATGAATTATATTATTACCAGCCAAAAGATCTGCTGATGCAAGATGGTTTGGTGATGGCTTATATGAATAAAATTTCTCTATATAATGATAGAAATAATTATTTTAAGTTGGAGCCTTTAATCAAAGAAGACTTATCTTCGATGGATGTGATTTTGATTAGGCAAGATCCTCCTGTTGATATGGCATATTTGACTTATTGTCATATGCTAGAAAGATTGCAAGGCAAGAATTTGATAATAAATGACCCAAGGTCTTTAAGAGATTTGCCAGAAAAGCTGTTTATTTGTGCGTTTCCAGATATAACTCCCCCAACTTTGGTTACACAAAATATAGAAGCGATCAAAGATTTTCAAAAACAATATATAGATATTGTGGTTAAGCCGATTTATTCTTACTCTGGTTGTGATGTATTTTTAATCAAAGAAAATGATGAGAATTTTGATGTGATTATTGCTTCTCTAATTAAAACTTATAATCAACCGCTGATCATTCAAAAATTTATGAAAGAGGTGAGACAGGGGGAGAAAAGAATATTCTTAATTGATGGCGTTCCTGTTGCTGCTATTAAAAAAATACCAGCTTCAAATGAGATAAGATCTAATTTATCAGCTGGTAGTTCTGTGGTCTCATATAAGCTAAGTGCTAGTGATATAGAGATTTGTAGTAAGGTAGGTGAATATTTGAAGAAAAATAACATTATTTTTGCAGGTATTGATATAATTGAAGATTATATCACCGAAATTAACATCACCTCCCCAACTTTAATTCCTGCTGTTAATAAGCTCGATAATATTTGCTTGGAATCGATGATTTGGGATAAGATTGAGGAGAGGTTGTCCTATATTGCCCCAGCATCGGCATGAGGAATACGCTTTCTCCCCAGTGTTGTCATCCTTCGGCTAGTAGAGCTTATCGAACCGAAGGTGAGATTAGTTCGCCCTTGACCGGAGGACCCACCTTAAAATTAACTAAATCAAGTTAATATTGATTTTTTTGATATGGGTCCTCCGGTCCAGATCATCTAAGGGCTAAAGCCCTAAGATGATCTAGCCGAAGGATGACAAAACTTGGGGTGTTCCTTATCCTTGGGGCTGGACGCTATATATAAAAAATCTCGCTTATAGTAGCTTTCTTCACCTTAGGCGTCATATTCCACGCCTACTTGACTAGCAGAATCTGCGGTCATTTCTAACTCTGCTCCACCTTTAGCCATTTGTGCATCAACGTCTTGCCATGCATCGCGCATCATTGCCAGTTCTTCTAATACATTTTCTAGGACTTTAGCATTATTATCATTATTGACATTGACTATTCTCATATAGATAGAAAAATAATAATCATCAAGAAGAGTTGCAATATCTCCACCTTGTGTAAAATCTAGTGAATCTTGAAGGCCATTAACTACTAGACAGGCTTTTTCTAAAAGATTATATCTTCCTTGAATGTCATTATTTTTAATGGCTTCCATGGCTTGATTGATTATCTTGATTAAACCATCATATAACATAACGATTTGCCTAGATTTATTAATGGAGTTTTGGGCTTCAGCATATTTTTTCGTTACGTTAACATATAGCATAAAATTTCTCCTAATTAGTTTTTCGAATTATTTTTTACTGAATCTTGAGCATCTAAAAATTGGATTAAGGTATTGACTTTGGAAACTGCCTCTTCAACTTTAGCAAATTGTTTTACTAAAAGCCTGCGGTAATCTTCCATATCTTTTTCTCGTAATTTCATTGTTGCTTCTTGTTCTTTTGTTTGATCTGATAAATATTTAAAGGCTCCTTTGAGCACTCCATCTTTAGGGTTTATTACATCTTCAGTGGATTGATAGCTCTTTTCGGCGACTCCTAAGGTTAGATTGATATTTGCTAAATCAGTACCTGTGCCAAAATATAATAACTCTATCCCCTCAAGTGCGGATCCTTCAAGTCCCCAAAATCTGGTGGTATTTGCAGTCGCGTTATAATCATAATAAAGATAAGTTGATCCTGGTCTGCCTGAGGCATCTGTGTATCTTACCGTGGCAGCATTATTCACTGTATGTGAGACACCACTTTTATCAACATAAGTTTGACCAGTATCAGCAACTCTTGTTTTGTCAAAATCAACACTAAAACTAGTAGCTGTTATATTGTTGCTTCTGCCATATATAGCAAAATTATTATTATCAGAAACAAAAGTTGTTTCAAATATTTGTCTAACGTTGGCAAGGTTGGTTGATATATTACTTAATAAATCTGTGGTATTTACTTCCAGTAAATTCATGATACCTATTTTGTTATTATCTTGGCCTTTTGCATAGCCTGCTACTTTAATCCCTATATCTGATATATCATTAAAATTAGGATTGGCACCTGCCACTGTTGAATAAACATCATTCATTAGTGAGTTTCTGATAATATTAAGTACAGAATCCTCTCCTAAAACAGCATCTTCAATTAATTGATTGGTTTTTGGATCACGTTCCTTTTGCTTGTCAATAAATGATATTATTTCATTAAAACCATCTGCATATAATCCGATAGTTTCTGCTATTTTATTAGTGTCAGGATTAACTGCTACATTTATAGATGTATTATCACCTGGTGTTGAAGGCGTGCTATTAAGTAGAGTAAATGTGACTCCTGGTACTAGATCTGCTATAGTATTAGTACTTCTTGTAATCGCTTGATTATTGATAGTTAAGATTGCATCAGATGCGCCTACGCTAGTCCAAGAAACGTTAGTGCAATTACTAAATATGTTGCTATGATCTGTGATGGTAAATTCATTGGCAACCCCGGGGTTAGTAGAGCTCAAGGTTAGTTGAAAATTATCTGAAGCAAGTTGTATGATGCTGGCTTTTACGCCGGTAGTTGCTGATAAGAAATTAATTTTAGCCTGGATAGTAGGCAAGTTATCTCCCTCGGCTAGAGTTATGCTAGTCGATCCTATTTGAAAAGTGCCAGGTTCAAACATGCCATCAGTTGGGGTTGCAGTTACAATAGATGCGCTATTGGAGGTGAATCCTTGCACTGATTTGCTTTGGGCAACAGCGATTGTAATATCTGATATAGCATATTGGGAGGCAACAGCTCCTGATGCTGTGGTAGCGCTTAAATAATAACTAGCAGGTGTGGATGTATTGCAATTAGTGGAAATAACTGTTGAGTCAAATACGCTGCTACTAGAGCTTAAATATGTAGGTGAGTTGCGAAGTGAGTCTGATAATTGTTTGAAATTAGCTAGTAATTCATTTAATTTGCCATATGCTTCTTCTTTTTTTTGGATTTTACTGATTGATTCATTGATTACGTCTATGGGGATTTTTTTTACCATAACTAATGAATCAATAGTTGCTGTAGTATCTAAATTAGAGGCCGCACCATCCATTAACATGCGTCCATCTCTGTTGCGCATAGAGCCAAAATTTATTAATGTCATTGTCTTTTTTACCTTATCTTATACTAAACTATCAGAAAATGGTTTCATCGCTCTTTCAAAAGAAACTGTATCAAGCGATGGATAATAAATTATACTTCCTGAGGTGTGATCAGTTATTCTAGTATATAGAACGCCATCTGGCATTTTAAATAAAGTGAAGGTAAATTGATCTTTAGCAATAAATTGTTGAGGCCTTGCTTTGCCATTTGAAATCATTCCTTCTATATCGGAAATCATTTCTGGATTGGTAATGCGAGGAGACTCAGCAAGCTCATATTCCATTGTTCTATATAGATCAATCGGGATATTTTTTAGTGAATCCATTTTTCTTGATGCTTCTTGCGGTATGATTACGCTTGCCTTAGGCATGGCTTTGTTTGAAGAAGCATAGGGAAGTATTGAACTACTGCTTGTTGGTGTTATATGTATATTCATTTTCATTACCTATATAATTAGTATTTATTTATGCTTCTAAGGCTTAAAGTAGAAGTTTATCTCCTACTTTAAGCCCGTTAGTAAAAATCAAAGCATAAGTAAATTGATTATTAACCAATCAATTTCAATAAGCTTTGTGGCAATTGGTTAGCTTGTGCAAGCACTGAAATAGATG
>JYHA01000057.1 GCA_000970895.1 Candidatus Arcanibacter lacustris | reverse complement strand
AAATTAGGCAAAACAAATACTTAAATAATATGATAGAGCAAGATCATAGGTTTATAAAACGACGAACTAAGCCTGCTCTAGGATATAAATCCTTTAATGGAGCAAAACAAACAATCACAGGTATAGAAATTACCCATATGATAAAAAAGGGACAACTAAAAACTTCAAATCAAAATAACAAATCAATCTTCAATCAATTTATGTCGTTGGTTGCATAATGTTCGGAATTTAGCAAAAATTAATAAAGTTGTAATACCTAATTACAAACGCGACAGAGCCTCTTCACTATCGATAAGCAAAATATCATTGCCCCTTCCCATCGAAAATGAATCCTTACCATCTCCTCCTTTAGCCCAATCATTATGATCGCTTCCTAAAAATAGATCATCTCCTCCTGCTCCGTCCATAATAGAGCCATGATCTTTATTCGCTATAAAAGCTTGTGATTTATTATTACCAATTGCAATAGTATAATTTCCTGTAGATAAATTTATTACCAATTGATCCAAAGCTAGCGCTTTGAAGATTTTAACTTTGTCACTATTATCATATTTTAAATCAACACTGCCTTCATTTTCTTCTACATAAATCCCAGCATCACTAGACTCTAAAGCCACGTCATAAAGAGCTCCTTTAATTCTACCATCTGTTATAAGTGTTACAGCTTGTATTATTTTATTACCGGATTCTTTACTATTTTGATTTATAGGAACGATTTTATCTAATAAAATCTCTCTAATACCTGCTTCTTGTAATGTTTTAAGCTCTCCTTGCTCTGAGATTCCATTTTGATTAGCATCTTGCCATACTACTAAAAGATTAAATTTTTGATCTTGCTCATTGATTTTTCCATCTTTATTAGTATCAAAGGCAACTCTCAAGCCATCAAGATCAGTGATCGCCTTTTCATCCCATAATTTAAAAGACAACTCCATAGCATGACGAATATTACAATCCTGATCTATATCTACTGCTAAAAATGCATCTTTTTTACCACTCCATCCAAGATTTTTAAGATAACCATCATTATCTATATCAAAAAATACAGTAGAATTACCAAGAGATACTAGATCAATTCCATCTCCATCTAAATCAATCACTAATGGAAAACGAAATCCTACGTTAAATCCAACGTGACCATTATGACGACCTCCGTGATTATTATATCCATATGTCATTCTATGATGATAATTACTATTAGGACGATAATAATTATCATCAGTATGATGGTTAGTTACAGGCGGCTTTGGAAAATATTGTTTGCTATATTGATACTCAGAATTTGGAGTGGAATATTTCTTAAAATCATCACTTCTAGTGTTGTCAAAATTTGTTTTAAAGTTTGTTTTAGTATATTCATAATGATCTTTTGGACCACCATTAGCATTATCAGAGTTTCTTTTGGTATCTTCATAATTGTGGTATTTTGATCCACTATTGCTATTACCAGAATTTTTTCTAGCTTCTTCGTAATAGCTTTTTTGGCCACCAGAAGGATTAGAAGTTGAGAATTTTAATATATTTAACCGATCTATGGTTGCATCCATATCTTTCATGGCTTTAGCAAATTCCGATCCACCTTGTTTGAATTCATTATTCCATTTTTGATACGGGCTATAGACATTTTTGGCAAAACCATAAGCAGAATCATAGTTTGCCTTATTAAAATCACTCATAAAATCATAACGTTTATTGGTGTTTTGAATCGGATCACCATAATCAGATTTTCCGGACCATCCCTTGTTTTGATACTGCCAGCTATTTGGAATATTTATCTTATGCAAATCATACTT
>JYHA01000056.1 GCA_000970895.1 Candidatus Arcanibacter lacustris | reverse complement strand
CTAGCTAATAAATGCGCTCTTGAATCAATTAATAAGAATTATCCCAAAGAACAACAAATAGAAATCAGGCAAAACAAATATTTAAATAATATGGTAGAACAAGATCATAGGTTTATCAAGCGACGAACCAAACCTGCTCTTGGCTACAAATCCTTTAATGGAGCCAAGCAAACAATAACAGGAATTGAAATCACTCATATGATAAAAAAAGGACAACTAAAAAGTAACAACAATCACAATATTAACATTAACAAATCAATTTTTAACGATTTTATGTCACTGGGGTTCTTTGCGGGAAAGTACGGAATTTCCCGGGACTGGTCGTTAGAGCTTGATACGAGCGGCTTGTAGCGAAATAATTGATTTTGAAATGCTAAAGTGCGATAGGCCTTGAGGCTTTATAGAATCTGGGTTTTTGTCTCAGATGAATTTTCATAATTTTGTAGGGTGATTTCTCTTACTAATTTTTATTATGTATTTTCTAGGGATCTGTAGTACACAGAGCGGCTAATTCCAACAATATTACAAATATCTGTTACAGAAAAATCTTTTGTTCTAACTAAAGATTGTAGTTTTTTGCTTTTTTCAATTGTTAAAGATTTTGGTCTTCCTCCCTTTCTACCCTTACTATGAGCTGCATCAAGACCTGCTTTTACTCGTTCTTTGATTAATATTCTCTCCATTTCAGAAAATGCAGCACACATTGTAAAAAGCAACATTCCCATCGAAGTAGTAGTATCGATATTATTTTCTAGTGCAATAAACTCAATGTTTTTATCCTTAAAATCATTGATCATTTCTATGAGCTTGCTCATCCTCCGCCCCAGTCTATCAAGGCGTACCACACAAATAGCATCTCCTTTCCTAAGTTTACTGATTAAAAGATTTAATTGCGTTCTATCGTCTTTTGCGCCAGATACTTTTTCAGCAAAAATTTCATCACAACCAGCTTTTTTTAGTTTTTCTATTTGTATATCCAAACTTTGATCATTTTTGGAGACTCTGGCATAACCAAATTTCATTTTTATTTCCTTTTTCTCATTTTTTATAATATTATTAATCTTTATTCACTTTTCTTTCAAATTTTTGTTCCAAAAACCTAAATTCTATGTTAGCGTGATGTTATACCAATTGACACTAGTTTTGAAATGGTTTTTTAGTAAATATGAGTTTAAAAATGATTATAAATTTGGGGACACCTAAAACATGTGTTTTTGGGACAAGAATCTAAATGGCAAGGTTAAGAATTTTATCACTTGATGAAATAAAGAGTTTGTATCAAATTCCAAAACTAGAGAATGATGAGCGTCAATTTATTTTTGAATTGGATGAAGAAGATAAAAATTATATTAATACTATTGATAATATTTCGGTAAAAATAAACTATGTATTAAATTTAGGTTATTTAAAAACTTCAGGGTATTTTTTCTCCTTTTCATTCCAATCTGCCAAAGAAGATGTGAAATTTATTATTAAGACCTATTTTCCAGATAGTAAATTTCCAATGAAGCAAATTAGTAAACGTCAAAATTACACAAACCGAGATACTATTTTAAAGAAAAATAATCTGACTTTATGCTCTAAAGATTTTGAAAATACATTGTCCACTTATCTTAAATCTTTAGTTAAACAACATGCTGTTCCAAAATATCTATTTGATTCTTTGCTGGAATATTGTCATAAAAATAAAGTTATCAGACCAAGATATACAACTTTACAAGATTTGGTATCTGTAAGCTTAGCTAATGAAAAAAATAGGATCAATAACAAGCTTTATACTTTAATATCAGCACCTCTACGCAACGCATTAGAGAATCTTTTAAAGAAAGATGATTTATTTTATAAGCTTACTTTTGTTAAAAAAGATCAAAAGAATTTTACCACTAGTGAAATCAGATTAACTGTCGAAAAGCATAAGTTATTAGCAGGTATTTATCCCGATGCTGTAAAAATTATAAAACAGTTAGATATTTCAGAGCAAAATATTTTATATTATGCCCAAATAGCAGCGCAATATACAATCTACGGCTTGCGTGGTTTAAAGCAACGAAATTTAATGAGATTATATTTATTATGCTACGCTTATTATCGTTTTTTAAAAATCAATGATCATTTGGCCGCCAGCTTTGTATATAGAGTGAATGGATATATTGATGGGGAGGATATTTATCAAAAAGAGGCTATTTACCAGGCTCAAATAGCCGATAAAGAAAATAGAGGTGTGGCTGCTGATATTTTATCTCTTAATATTAATAAAAAAATTCAAGACCATGAGATTCGAGATAAAGCTTTTTTAATTATGCCTAAAAATAAGTTTCGACAATTCATACAGAGAATCAAAAAACCTCATCTTGGCCCCGATTATTATAGATGGCATTATTATAAGAATAGCGCCTCAGCAATAAAACAAAATATTAGACCAAGTTTTAAGGCGCTAGATTTTCAAAGCAAGTATGCTGATTTAAACAAGGCTATTAATTTTATGAAAACTCATTTTGATAGCAATAAATCATTCAGTGATTATAAGTTTGATGATATTCCTATCCAGTTTATTGATAAAAAGATGAGACGTCATATTATTATTAAATGTAAAAATAATAATAAGAAAATCAAGTCAATCAATCCTAATGCTTATGAATTCATGCTCTATAGCTATATAGAAAAATATCTAAAATCAGGCGCTGTAACCATTAAAGATAGCATCAGTTATAGATCTCTTGATGACGAATTATTAGCAAAAGATTATTGGAGTCGTGAGAAAAAAGCCATACTTAAAAATATAGAAAATCAGTTAGTATGTACCGATATTATTGAGATATTAAAAAACCTAGAAGAATTGCTCAGTAGGCGTTATCATGAGGTTAATAAGAGAATTAATTCAAAAGATAACAATAAAATTCAAATAAAATATGACAAGAAAGGAAATTTTATTGATTGGAAGCTTCCTTATAAAAAATTAGATGATGGCGTCAATAATCCCTATTATGATAGTATGGAAATCTCTACGATTAGTCAAATTATTAGAATGACTAATCATCATACTGGTTTTATGAAACAATTTACTCATATTTTACCATCCTATAGTAAAAATCAAGCTGATGAATCTGCAATTTCAGCATGTATTGTTGCCAAAGCTACAGGTAGTGATATTTACCGTATGAAGGATATTAGTGATATTAAAGAAAGTTCTTTAATATCAAGCTATAATAATTTTATCCGCTTTAAAACGCTCACCTCAGCTAGTGATGCAGTAATTAATTACGTTACAAAACTTTCTATATTCGATGAATATACTTTGGCTGATTATGGTATTCATGCTAGTATTGACGGACAAAAATTAGAAACCAAATATAATACTATCAAAGCTAGACATTCCTCAAAATATTATGGACTAGGTCAAGGTGTTTCTGCTTATACTTTATTTGCTAATTGCCTCCCATTGTCTACTAAAATAATAGGGGCCAACGAACATGAGAGTCATTATCTTTTGGATATTTTAAAAAGCAATACAAGTGATGTTGAGATCTTTGCGATATCTGGTGATATGCATAGTATTAATAGGGTTAACTTCATATTGCTTTATATATTTGGTTATAGGTTTATGCCAAGATTTACTCATCTTGATCAAAAAGCTCAGAAAAATATGGTAAGCTTTGAGAATCCTGATAATTTTAAGGATTACATTATCAAGCCTTCATCACAGATTAATAAAGCGCTTATCATGAAAGAAGCAGATAATATTTTAAGAATCTTCGCTACATTAGCCTTAAAAGAAAATAGTCAAAATAACGTTGTAAGGAAATTATCCTCTTATAAATC
>JYHA01000055.1 GCA_000970895.1 Candidatus Arcanibacter lacustris | reverse complement strand
ATTTTAAAGGTTATAATAATAGCGCAAAAATGATCATGACTTGCTTGTATTTCAAATTCAGATACGCCTTGAGCTACAGAGATATAGAAGAATTATGTCAAATCAGAGGTTTGAATATAGATCATTCTAACATCCAAAGATGGGTGGAAAGGTTTGCTCCGCTGCTTGACAAAAGGTTTCGTAGCAGAAAACACAATGTTAATAGTAGTTGGCGCATGGATGAGACTTATATAAAAGTCAAAGGTAGGTGGTGTTATTTATACAGAGCTGTTGATAAATATGGCTTAACAATTGATTTTTGTTTGCGAGCCAAAAGAGATGCAATAGCTGCCAAAGCATTTTTCAGAAACGCAATAAAACAGCATGGTAAGCCAGTAAAAGTTAATGTTGATAAGAGTGGAGCTAATAAATGCGCTCTTGAATCAATTAATAAGAATTATCCCAAAGAACAACAAATAGAAATCAGGCAAAACAAATATTTAAATAATATGGTAGAACAAGATCATAGGTTTATCAAGCGACGAACCAAACCTGCTCTTGGCTACAAATCCTTTAATGGAGCCAAGCAAACAATAACAGGAATTGAAATCACTCATATGATAAAAAAAGGACAACTAAAAAGTAACAACAATCACAATATTAACATTAACAAATCAATTTTTAACGATTTTATGTCACTGGTTGCATAACGTCTGAAATTCAGCAAAAATTATCGAGTAATCGGACTTCATTTCTAAACGCGACAAACTACTCGTTGCTAGTTTCAAGTTAAATTTAGCAGCTAAAATTTTGTAATATTTGAGATGATGAATTTTTTACAAATAATCAGCGATAATTTTAAGATGATTTACTTAAAAAGACTGATTTTTGATGAATTTTGGATACAACTTTCTTGTTCATTAAAAACTATAATGTTTTTAAAACTTCAAAAAATAGAGTTCTAAACTATTATTTTACAAAAATGTCTTAAGTTGACCATACTGTAAGCTATTGTTTTCATTTCATAATGATGATAGCTGATGCGCTCAAACCTAAGAAGCAGTCTCTTAAACTTATCTTCCCAAGCAAAAACTCTTTCAATCGTATTAAATCTTTCATCAAAAATCTTTGGATCATATATTTGTTTACGACCACGCTTAGTTTTTTTTCGGTTGCCTTTATTTTCAGGGATATTAGGCGTCATGCCTAAATTAAAAATAATCTTACGATTTGACCTGGAATTATAAACGCCGTCTAAGCTCATGATGCCTCCTCTTAGCTCTAATCCTACATTGTTAGCTATTTTTTTCAAATTCACAACAGCAGGAGCTAATAATTTAGTCTCGTTTCTATTGCCAGGAGCACTAACAAAAGGAGCTATAATGTTGCAATTCCTATCGCAAAACGGAACTACTTTATCACCTTTAAAGTGCTTATGACCGTTATAGCCTAGATTATCACCCCTTTTTTAGCACAGGTACTGGTTCCATCACCATGAATGACTGATAAATCTAGCATCTTATTTGTTGCCAATCTTAGTACCGAGCTTTCGAATATTTTATCAAAACAACCATGATGCAGCCAGTATTTAAAAGACTTAAAGACCCTAGTATAGTGAATTTCAGGCTTATTAGATTCAGTTTTTTCAATTGGTAAATTATACCACTGACATCCTGTGTGCATTAACATTAAAATATAATTAAAGAGTTTGTAAAAAGAGACTTTTTTATCAGGACCACGATCACCTTTTTTAAGATGAGGTAAGACAAATTCATTAAACTGATTTTCGGTTAATTTTGTCGGAATAGTATTAAATACTCGTTTCTTCTTCATTTATTTTGTACAAATCCTCATAATTTTGAAAAATTTAAATATAACCATAACATCAATAAAATCAAGCGCTTAAGTAGACTGCATGTTGAAATTATAAACTAGCAATGAGTTGCTAGAATAATTTTGCTTGAGAGAACTAATGCTAAATATTTAAATCAAGAATTAATTAAAGATCCTCTTGATTTAATTGTCTGTGATGCAAGCTTTATAGGCCTAGAACAAATACTTCCCTCATCTTTAAGTTTTGCAAAAGATGGCGCTAGATTGCTTGCGTTAATCAAACCACAATTTGAAATTAGAAAAGACCAGGTAGAAAAAGGCGGAATCGTAAGAGATGCAAAATTACATCAGGAGGTGATTGAAAGAATTTCTAATTGGTTAATATCTCAAAATTGGCAAATAGAAGGAGTGATAGAAAGTCCAATCAAAGGAATGAAGGGTAATAAAGAATTTCTAATCAGTGCAAGATTTTTGATTTAAGGGGTTATTTTTTATTTAATAATAAATTAACTATTTAGGTATATAATTATAATTTAGTGTAGTTATTTAAATGTAAAAGGAGATGAAGATATGAAAGAAAGAGGTCAACCTTCCACAACAAAATATAGCAAATCTCCTGATAAAAAGAAGTTTGGAGAATTTGACCCTCAAGTAGAGGTGGCTATTGTTGATGCCAAATCAAAAAATTCTAATTCGGCGAAAATTATCAATAATATTAGTGATAATATTAGTGAAAAAGAAATTTCCTCTGAGTTATCTTCGCAAAAATCACAAATTTTTCATACTCAATCAGCAAAAATAAAAACTTCAGTAAAAAATAGATCTAGATCTCCTTCTCCCGTAGAATGGAACTTGTTGTCGGATGCTTTACACGAAGCAAACAAACCTAGTCAAGAATTAGACTCAATTAATCATTTATATATAAAAATAAATAGAATCATTAATAATATTATATCATTGGAGGTTTCGAGATTAACACAACAAAAACAACATGATCTTCAATCATCAGAAAAAGAACTTCTTTCGGAAGGTGCTTTGAAAGGGTTTATAGAAGGACACACAGATAGATTGCGTAATTTTTATCGTAATTCTATATTTAATTATAATACTCCTGAATTGATTGAGGCTATATTGCCTGCTGCAATTGATGCTACGCCCCCTACTGTCAAGCATCATGAAGAATCTAATGACATAATAAATATGGAAAGAGAACTCTTATCTCTTGCAATTCTTTATAGATTAAGAGCGATCGACGATTTGTTAGAACTTAATAATAATGTCGAACTTGATCCAATGAAAGGCAATGTTAAAAACTTGATAGAAATAATATTGTTAGAAAAACACAAGAAAGTGTTAACTACAAAGAATTTGTCATTGGTAAAAGAGATATCAGAGCAGGTAAGAGATGCGCAAAATATTTTAACCAAAAGTGATGGTCGGGATGATATAATTAAACTCTCAAGATTTATACAGGCAATTTATGGCATTCATCAATTTAAGGAATTTTTCAAACATAGAAAAGGAGAAATGATTGATACCGAAGCTAGACAAATAGAAAGTTCAAATGACAAATCATCAAATAAGAGGCGGTCATCGAATGTATCAAATTTGATTTCAGCTCCTTCGACGACATCAAAAAAGAGAGCTTTTTCGCCTACAAGAGGGGGTTCTTTGCGGCAAAGTACGGAATTTCCCGGGACTGGTCGTTAGAGCTTGATACGAGCGGCTTGTAGCGAAATAATTGATTTTGAAATGCTAAAGTGCGATAGGCCTTGAGGCCTTATAGAATCTGGGTTTTCGTCTTGGATTAATTTTCATATAGAATATTCTGTTCCAAAACTAGTGTCATAACAATGCTTTATTTCTTGATTTATCGATTTTTATCACCATAGTTACTTTAGATAAATTTTGAATTAATTGATCCATGACATTATCTAAATTAGG
>JYHA01000054.1 GCA_000970895.1 Candidatus Arcanibacter lacustris | reverse complement strand
GGGGTTCTTTGCGGCAAAGTACGGAATTTCCCGGGACTGGTCGTTAGAGCTTGATACGAGCGGCTTGTAGCGAAATAATTGATTTTGAAATGCTAAAGTGCGATAGGCCTTGAGGCCTTATAGAATCTGGGTTTTCGTCTTGGATTAATTTTCATATAGAATATTCTGTTCCAAAACTAGTGTCATAACAATGCTTTATTTCTTGATTTATCGATTTTTATCACCATAGTTACTTTAGATAAATTTTGAATTAATTGATCCATGACATTATCTAAATTAGG
>JYHA01000053.1 GCA_000970895.1 Candidatus Arcanibacter lacustris | reverse complement strand
GAAGTCCGATTACTCGATAATTTTTGCTGAATTTCAGACGTTATGCAACCAGTGAGGGGTTCTTTGCGGCAAAGTACGGAATTTCCCGGGACTGGTCGTTAGAGCTTGATACGAGCGGCTTGTAGCGAAATAATTGATTTTGAAATGCTAAAGTGCGATAGGCCTTGAGGCCTTATAGAATCTGGGTTTTCGTCTTGGATTAATTTTCATATAGAATATTCTGTTCCAAAACTAGTGTCATAACAATGCTTTATTTCTTGATTTATCGATTTTTATCACCATAGTTACTTTAGATAAATTTTGAATTAATTGATCCATGACATTATCTAAATTAGG
>JYHA01000052.1 GCA_000970895.1 Candidatus Arcanibacter lacustris | reverse complement strand
CCTAATTTAGATAATGTCATGGATCAATTAATTCAAAATTTATCTAAAGTAACTATGGTGATAAAAATCGATAAATCAAGAAATAAAGCATTGTTATGACACTAGTTTTGGAACAGAATATTCTATATGAAAATTAATCCAAGACGAAAACCCAGATTCTATAAGGCCTCAAGGCCTATCGCACTTTAGCATTTCAAAATCAATTATTTCGCTACAAGCCGCTCGTATCAAGCTCTAACGACCAGTCCCGGGAAATTCCGTACTTTGCCGCAAAGAACCCCCTTAGCAAAAATGGCATAACACCAGTGATTCCACCACCTTCACATGCTACTGTACTAAATAAAGAAAACAGCACTTGGCATGATAAAATAGTCAGTTATATTAAAGAAAAGGGAACGGTTTATGCATTTCATAAGAAATATGACTATGGTATTCGCAGTAAAGTTGAAGCTCAATTTTCAAGAATTAAAAGATGTATTGGTCCATCACTTATGACTCAAAAAATAGAATCTCAAAAAGTAGAAATGGTAATTATAGCAAATATTATTAATTTATGGAACTCATTTGGAATGGCCAATTCTGTGAAAAACGTCTAAAATCCGTATAGAGGCGGGAAAATATACCCTGCCGAACAAAGCCTTGGGTATATAGCTATTATAGCCAGTAGCTGCTTTTATTATTTTCCCAGCAATAGATTCTTTAATATCCATATTACACCTTTTACAATTTATAGCTTTGGTTTCAACAATTGTATAGCTTATTTTCGATAATGTCAAATTATGAAAATAGAGCTAGAAGTTATTTTCACTGACGCAAATAAGAGGTGCTGATTGATAAATTAGGTTTTTGATTTTGATAAGTTTTAAAGTAAGATCATAGAGACTATCAGAAACGATCATATTTGATAGTTTGAAATTCCAAAAACTTTACACGCAATGAACCCAGTAATCTGGTTATCATAACTCATTTCTTAATCATGACTATCTATTAGTCTTACTCTGGTGAGATACGATACGCGTATGTTTATTATACAAAAAGTGTTGGTAAATATTTGATACTTTCCAATGTTTATAATAATGAGAGTAATATCTAATAATTTTTGTAGAAAACATCAATAGCAAGGGCTTTGCATCAAAATAATAAATTAACTATTTGATTTAGGAAAGAAAATATGCAACTTTACCCATATAACTAAGTTTTAAGAGTTTATTCAAAAACTAGTCTTATAAATCTTAATTCAATCTACTTTAAATGCAGCTTGATGAGCTTCGTTATAGATTATTTCATTAAGAGTCAAATAAAGCGTTGACAACATCTCAATTAATTAATATATAATATAATTATTTTATGTTAAGGAATGGCAATGAAATTCGCAGTATTTACTTCATATAACTCAACTGAATATAGAAACTCTTCTAAGACTTCATCAGGTGAAAAACAAGTCTATCTTGATGAAAAAAATAAAAAGTGGATGATAGATTGTTCCAGCAAACTAGATCAGTCTGATTTTGTGACAGGAGTATTCTATAGGTTAATTCTTGGCCAATACGCTCCTAATGAGCAATTAGTTGTAAAACAAGAAGGAAAACTATGTCTTGGTTCTGAATTCATTGAAAATTTTGACTCAATAAAAAAATTTTGTATTAATAGATTTGATTTTTTTAATGATAAATGCGTACAAAAAACATTCTATAATGCTAAAAATGCTAATTTAGTAACAGCTAGCATGATTTTATTAGGTGAACAAGATGCTAATCATGGTAATTTAGGTATAGTTCAAAAAAATAATGAATATTTTATTGCTAAAATAGATCATGATCACTCAAAATATTCTATTATTTCATTAAAACCTCAAAATCTTAATGCAGCTTCAAGCAAAAATGTTTTGGATTTTATTGCTGATCCAAAAGCTTTATCCGCATCACTAAACTATATTTATTTAATGAATGATCAAGATTTTATTGCTGCTTTTGATAAAAGAAGTCAAGAATATCATAGCTTTACAGGAAATCCTATAGATAGAAGTTATCTAAATAGTTTAATTGCTAGAAAAGCTCTACTAAAAGATTATGCCGATAGTTTGTTGAATAGTAATAACACCTCCTTAAAAGAGGTTAACTTAGATGAACAATTTTTCCTGTCAATACCAGACCAAAATAAATTAAAAGATTATTTATTTATAGATATCTTTAAAACAAAAAGCACTATTGCTTACGAAATATGGGATAATAATAGAGATAAACATTTAGCTAAATATATTGATGAACTGCAAGAAATTCAAAAGATTACGAAGTGGCCTGCAAGTCAAAATAAAATTTATGAAACTATCATAGTAAAAGCCGCTTTATATATTTCTTCTTATGAAGATGCAAAGCAAATTATCGATATTATTACTAATACAGACATTGAAAATACTTTTTTTAAAGATAAATCATATGTTGAGTCATGTAATAAAATTTATTCATATTATTTTCAAAATAGTGATGAAAAAATTGCTGAATATTTCAATTATCATGTGCATAAATTTAGCTACAATTTTTATATTACAGAATTTACCCCTTCCTACTTAATTGATTTAGCTTCTAATAAATCATATGTAGCTGAAAAAATATCTCAAAAATTTAACAACAATTTAAATATAGTTTTAAGTGAAGGAAACGGTGATATTTATAAGATTTTGATGGTTAGGTAGAAAACTCAAAGTCAGGATTCATTTAGCTGTCTATATTTTACAACAATTATACAATAAAAACAGATAGACAAACTGAATATAGCATCAAGGATAATGCTGTTTATCAGCTTTTTTGTGGTTTGAATATAGTTGATAAATTTCATTGTCCTGATCACACTAAAATTGAAGAGTTCCGTTCGAGGCTGAGTCCGAGCACACAAAATAAATTAGCCAATGAAATTACGGTACTAGCAGTTCATCTAGGTTATGCAGATGCTGGTTGTATGGATATTGACTCAACGACTCAGGAAGCAAACATGGCTTATCCTAGCGATGTTAATCTATTGGTAAAGTTAGCCAAAATAGCAGACAAAGTATGGCATGAAATACAAGATAAAATTTCATATTTTCAGCTTTATGATTTTAAATTAGATTTGAAAAAAATTAAATCTCTGGCTAGAACTTATTTTTTTGATAAAAAGAAAGAAAATAAAAGCGACAATCTTTTTAATTTGTGGGTTACTACCCATCATGAGGTTCATAAGATACTAAAATTAAACATAGCTTTAATAGAAGAAGACATTAAAAAATTTAGTTGGTCTACCAAAAAAGCTTTAGTTCAATTACAAGAACATGCAAGAATTTATCTTAAAGATGTAATGCATTATGTAATAAATGGTACTATGAAAAAAGGCAAGGCATTGTCCTTCCATTTGAATGAAGTATCCTGTTTTACTAAGAATACAGTAGGTGATGCACTGAAATTTGGCAGAAGATTTCAGCTAGGACGATTAAAAGGAAATTTTTTGATAATCAAAGATTCAAGCAACGTCAGAGAAGAAGATAAAGAAACTTTGGGTGGAGTTATTAATTTGCATGAAAATTTATTTGGTAAATCTACATTACATTCAGTTGCAACAGATAAAGGTTATTATAGCAAAGAGAATAAAGATTTATTGATAGCAAAAAATATAGAAGAAATAGGCTTGCAACAACCAAGACATGCAGGGTCGCTGCCTCCAGACATCAGAGAAGAATTAAAAACAAAACTAGTCAATAGAAGAGCTGGTATAGAACCGCTAATTGGGCATTGTAAACACGGAGGTCAACTTGGTAAAAGTAGGATGAAATCTGATAAAACAACCTTATCGGCAGCATATAGTTCTGTTTTTTCATTCAATTTAAGACAAATTACAAGAAATTTAATGGGGAAAACTGCTCCAATGGCTGCGTAAGTGATGTGGAAGTGCGAACAATATATATAAATATTTACACTTTATAGTAAGTATTATTAAGGTATTAAGTTTCTATTTCGCGCCAGCGAC
>JYHA01000051.1 GCA_000970895.1 Candidatus Arcanibacter lacustris | reverse complement strand
CGATTGAGAGCCTTATTATCATTATCCTTATTTTAAGCGGACATGACAAAGCAATTGATCGCCTAGTCGCCCTTGCTGCAGAACAACAAAAAAGAGCTATTAAGTTAAATGTGAGTGCTCCATTTCATTCGCAACTGATGTTGCCTGCTCAAAAAATTATGCTTGATGCTTTGGAGGGAGTAAATATTTCAGCTCCATCAGTCCCTCTGATTGCTAATGTTACTGCAGAAGAAACTCGTGATCCTGAATTAATCAGATCATTGCTTGTAAAACAAGTAACTGGTATGGTAAGATGGTATGAGAGTATTTTGTTGCTAAAGGAGAGGGGAGTAACTAAAATAGTAGAAATTGGTGCTGGGAAAGTTCTGTCAGGACTTACCAAGAGAATTGATAAAGAAATTGAGACTATTTCAATTCAAGCACCTAGCGATATTGACAGTTTTGTAAAGAGTTTATAAATGTATATCCAAACCCAAACAACACCAAATCCTAATGCTTTGAAGTTTCTACCAGGGGGAGAAATTAAATCAGGTAATCCTGTTAGCTTTAATGATAAAGAGAATTGTGCTTCCTCTGCATTGGCTAAATTACTACTCTCAATTGAGAATGTTAGAGAAGTATTTTATGGTAGTGATTTTATCACCATTACCAAGAATGAAGATGGTAATTGGGATTTAATGAAACCAGAAATATTAGTTACTATCATGGATTATTTAGTGGCGGGACGCGAGGTATTTATAGGGGATCTAAATGCTGATTCAGATGTTAGCAATGGTGAAGATAGTGATATAGTTACTCAAATTAAAGAAATTATCGAACACAGAGTGAGGCCTGCTGTGGCAGCCGATGGTGGTGATATTATATTTATGAGCTTTGAGGACGGGATTGTTAAAGTTGAACTAAGGGGCTCATGTGCTGGATGCCCGAGCTCTACTGTAACGCTAAAACATGGTATTGAAAATATGTTAAAGCATTATGTGCCAGAAGTATTGGCGGTGGAAGAAGTATAATATTGTAAAAAAATATGAACATATTTAATTTTATAAATTTAAAACGTAGCTTTGGTTTTGTAATTCTATTACTGGGTGTTTTTTTAAGCATATCCCTAATTAGTTACAATCCAACTGATCCATCATTTAACAGAGCTTGTGATGTGGCAAGTATCCATAATATCACAGGGATTTATGGTGCTTATATTGCTGATCCATTACTGCAGCTATTTGGAATAAGTGCTTATCTACTTGCAATCGTTCTTATATTTTGGGGTATGTTTGATTTGCTGAATAAGAATAGTAAAACTTGGCCTATTAGAATAGCATTAATGTCTGGCTCATTGATATTATCAGGAATTATAATAGGAGGCATCTTTGTCCATAAAAAATTTAGTTTTGGTCCGGCTTCTGGTGTATTAATTGCTAATATTCATGGTATTTTTCATCATCCTTTGGCTGTTAAATTTTGCATATTATTATTCATACCAATTTTCTTACTGGCAATAGAAATTAAGATTAATTACATAGTCACTTTTTTTAAGTTGATCTTTATTACCTTGCCAAAGATACTACTTGCTCGTAAAAAGCCAATCCAAGATACAGAAGATATAGAAGAAGAATTATCAATTAAAGAGCAAATCAAAGCTAGTTTTACTAAAGCAAAGCCCGCTGCTAAGAGTAAGGCAAAAACCCCTCTTATTACTAGTAAGTTCGTACTTCCCCCAATTAATTTTCTGGTTCAAGTTGCAAATAAGGTCAAGAAAGATGAGATTAGCGCTTCATTTTTAGCGCAAAATTCTCAAAGACTAATCAAGGTATTGGAGGATTTTGGTATTTATGGCAAAATCATGGCAGCTCATCCTGGCCCTGTGGTAACTTTATACGAACTAGAGCCAGCAGCAGGAACTAAATCATCTAGGGTGATCGGTCTTGCAGATGATATTGCACGTTCCATTAGCGCTGTTTCATCTAGAATTGCTGTTGTTCCTGGTAAAAATATCATTGGTATTGAATTGCCTAATGAAACACGAGAAATGGTTTATTTAAGAGAATTAATCGATAGTCAAAAATATAAACATACTGATTTTAAGCTCCCTATCGTGCTTGGCAAAGACATAGGTGGAAGATCGGTGATTGTGGATCTAACTAAAATGCCACATCTACTTATTGCTGGTACTACTGGCTCTGGAAAATCTGTGGCAATCAATACTCTGATTCTCTCGCTTCTTTATAAGCTTACACCTGAGCAGTGTAGATTTATCATGATAGATCCTAAGATGCTTGAATTATCAGTATATGATGGCATTCCTCACTTGCTAGCCCCTGTTGTGACCGAGCCTAAAAAGGCAGTTGCAGCACTTAATTGGGTGGTAAAAGAAATGGAAAATCGTTATAAACTAATGTCTCAACTTGGGGTGAGAAATATCGCAGGCTATAATGAGAAAATATCTCAAGCCAAATTAAATGGTGAGAAATTGGAACGCACCGTTCAGACTGGCTTTGATCCAGCTACTGGTAAACCTATCTTAGAAAAAATTCCATTTCCAATGGATGAGCTAAGTCTGATAGTTGTAATAGTCGATGAGATGGCTGATTTGATGCTGGTTGCTGGTAAGGATATTGAGAGTCTGATTCAAAGATTATCACAAATGGCTAGGGCTGCAGGAATTCACTTGATTATGGCTACTCAACGCCCATCTGTTGATGTGATCACTGGTGTGATCAAGGCTAATTTCCCAACTAGAATTTCTTTCCAGGTGATATCTCGCATCGATAGTAGAACTATTCTTGGTGAGCAAGGTGGCGCTGAGCAATTACTTGGTATGGGTGATATGCTTTATATGTCGAGTGGTAGTAAAATCATCAGGGTTCATGGGCCATTTGTTAGTGACTCAGAAGTAGAAAAAATCGTATCCCACTTAAAAGATCAAGGAAGTCCAGATTATATCGAAGATATAACGCTTGATCCAGAGAGTGATGAGGATTCTAGCAGATTACCAGATGATGAAAAAGATGATCTATATAGACAGGCAGTAGATATAGTTAGAAATGAGAGAAAAGTTTCTACCAGCTACATCCAAAGATGTTTAAAAATTGGCTATAATAGAGCTGCAACCATCATTGAACGTATGGAGAGAGAAGGAATTATCAGCCCTGCTAATCATGCGGGTAAAAGAGAGATATTGCTTTAGGATTTATTTTTATCTGGTTTTGGTGTGAATCTTACCGTAAAGATGGCCTTATCTTATCTCGAGCTTGTAATATAGTATTTTACCTTGGATTGGGTGTGTTTTTGACCCCAATTTTACTTCCTCAGGTCAAGAAGATCTAAAGACCTTCAGGTCTTTAGATCTTCTTGACCTGAGGGATCTCCTTAAGGCTCTTGCCCCTACAAAATTTACAAAAGATAGTCATGGTGTAGGCTTTTAACAAGAGCCGATGGGGATCTACTGGTCAAGAAGCTCTAAGGGCTAAAGCCCCAAGAGCTTCTAGCCAGAAGAAGTNAGCCTGGGGTCAGAAAGTTCCCTAATTCAAGTTAGTTTACTATATGATAAAATATATTTTCTCCATGTACTTCCATAATCCTATCTGAGTGTGATATAGTATTAATTATAGAATGGGGATAATAAATTTACAAAAATTAACCTTTTTTTTACTATTTTTATATATTCTTATGGTTAACAAGTTAGTGCATATATAAATATAGGGAGTTTTTTATGAAAAATGAAGGTGGGTCAAGCTTTGACAAAAAAATTAATAAAAACATTGAATTATTGAATGCTATACTGTCTGAAATTAAAAGTATAACAGACAAAAAATCTACAATGTCTGATGCGATTAATTTAACGAATAAAGCTTTTAAAATCTATAGCATAGGTAATAATAGCGTTATAGCATGTGCTGTTGAAGATGCTAAAAATAAGGATAATGATAATAAGGCTCTAGATAAATTTTTACAAGGCATTGGAGGGGCAAACCTTCTTCATCAACAAGATCTTTTTGGAGAGAATACTATGCGAGAAGATTACCAATCATTAAAAAATGCAGTATATAATACGCGTGTTTTAGGTGTTGGTAAAAATAATCTTCAAAAAGCTGCTACAATAGCTAAAATTCCAGGAAGAATAGCGCTTGGCATTGTTGGTTCTGCGCTTGGTATTACAGGATCTGCTCTGAAATTAGCTGGAAATTTAGTTAAATTGGCTCCAGTTGCTGGATTTATAATTGATCGTATACCTGGATTATCTTATGGGGTAGAGGATAGGGTGGCTGGTAGGAAAGTACGCCATAATGCACTTCAAGCATTAGGTGAAGGACTAGAAGCAGTAACGAAAGAACTTCAAAAAAAATCAATGCCAGTTCATTCGACGAAAATTAAAATTATGGAGAAACTTACCAAAGGACCCAGTAGGTAGATTTTTAGTTTTAATGTAATATTGCTTTTATTATTAAAAATATTGTAATATAAATATATTGGTGGATGTTTCGATAAAAGGAATGTCGCCAATATATTTTTTAATATTTTTATACAGGTAATTAGGCAATGAAGCAACGTTTAGCGATAGTAACGGGTGGCACAAGAGGCATAGGCGCGTCAATTTCTCAAGTTTTGCATCAATCAGGATATCAAGTAATAGCAAATTACGCCAATGATGATAATGCTGCAGGAGATTTTTATAAAAACACTGGAATTAGAACTCTAAAATGGGATGTGTCTGATTTAGAGTCTTGCGAAGCACATATCAAAAAAATCGAAGATGAATTTGGCACGAATGTAGAAGTTGTGGTTAATAATGCCGGCATCACCAGGGATGGAATGTTGCATAAAATTGAACATAAATTTTGGCATGAAGTAATTAACACTAACTTAAATTCCTGTTTCAATATGTCATATTCCACTATTAAAAAAATGAGAGAAAATGGTTTTGGTAGAATCATCAATATCAGTTCTATTAATGGTTTGTCTGGTCAGATTGGCCAAACTAATTATTCGGCAGCAAAAGCAGGGATCTTGGGATTGACTAAATCCTTAGCTAGAGAGGGGGCTGCTAAAGGCATTACTGTTAATGCTATCGCTCCTGGTTATATTATGACGGAGATGGTGGGGGCTGTTAGTCCTGAAGTGCTAGCAGATATCATTAAAAACATACCGGTTGGTAGACTTGGTAATCCTGAGGAGATTGCTCGTGCTGTATTATTCCTAGCTAGTGATGAAGCAGGCTTTATTACAGGTGAGACTTTGTCGGTTAATGGCGGACATCGTATGGAGTAGTTTTACAAGGGTCTTTGCGTTATCCTGGAGTAAATTTTGCTTTAGCTAATCTTAGCTTTCTGAGATGACGTATCTCTTTGGTGACGTGTTTCTCCCTGGTGGGATGTTTTTTGCTCTTATCCAAAATCCGGCTTGAATCAATATATTTACATAAACTTAAGAAATATTGTTGACATCTTGCTTTCATTGGGTATATTTGGCAAATAGTTGAATAAACAAATATAAAAAAAGGTTAGTAAGTGACTAGAATTATTAAATCTAAGTATAAAATAAGTAGACGTCTTGGTGTGAGTTTATGGGGAAGTGCAAAAGATCCAGTAGCAACTAAGAATTACCCTCCAGGACAACATGGTTCAAAAGGATTGAAAAAACCTTCGGATTATGGTACTCAGCTCAGAGCTAAGCAAAAACTAAAAGGTTATTATGGTGCTATCACTGAAAACCAATTTAGAAAGATCTTTAAAGAAGCTTCAAGACTTAAGGGTGATGTGGGTGAAAATCTAGTTGGTCTTTTAGAAAGAAGATTAGATGCAATGGTTTATCGTTTGAACTTTGGATCTACTATTTTTGCTGCAAGACAATTAGTTAGTCATAAGCATATTAAAGTTAATGGAAGAGTTGTAAATATTGCAAGTTACTCACTTAAAATAGGTGATGAAATTGAACTTGCTGAAGCTTCTAAAAATATCCCAGTAGTAGCTGCTTCTATTGAAAAAATGGAAAGATCTATTCCTGATTATATTGAATTTAATACAGAAACTAAGAAAGCTAAGTTACTGCGTTTTCCAAAATTATCAGAAGTTCCTTACGCAGTTGTGATGGAACCTAATTTGGTTATCGAATATTATTCAAGATAGTTATAATTGTTTTTTTTGAATATGGATCCTCTGGTTTTTTTTAAGATCAGGGGATTTTTTTTAATTTTATTTTGAGATACAAAGAAGTGCTAGTCCTCAAGGATTAGAAAGAGGTTTAATACCCAGGATTTGGAGTTTCGTTATCCTGGAATGAGATTTGTCTGTTAGGGCAAATCGAGTGATAGGATCCATATTTAAATTTTTAACAAAAGTTTTTATCTCAAAGGTTTTTGTGGATCCTGGAGTTATTTAGTCTTTAAAGAGACTAAATAACTCCAGGATGACGACCTCTTTTAGGGATGGTTGTAGAGCTCTATTAAGAAAGATGACGACTTCTTTTAGGGATGGTTGTAGAGAGCTCTATTAAGAAAGATGACGACTTCTTTTAGGGATGGTTGTAGAGATCTATTAAGAAAGATGGCGAGCTCTTTTGAGGTTTGTTGTGAGTTTTAAGAATGGTGACTTCTTT
The DNA here is from genome assembly GCA_000970895.1 of Candidatus Arcanibacter lacustris. Classification (GTDB taxonomy): domain Bacteria; phylum Pseudomonadota; class Alphaproteobacteria; order Rickettsiales; family Arcanibacteraceae; genus Arcanibacter; species Arcanibacter lacustris. Next base: position 8,930 of record JYHA01000051.1, on the reverse strand, counting down.
GTGATTGGATTATTAGTCCTTAAGAATGAAGCGCCTCTTGTTATTTTAATGTAACTTAAATTAAGTATAATCATATGGAATTTATAAATACTAACGACATACTAAATCTTCTAACCCTAACTGGGCTTGAGATCATCTTGGGCATTGATAATGTTATATTTATCGCTCTACTTGTAGAGCCGTTACCTGCATATTTAAGAAAAAAAGTTAGAATTTATGGTCTATCAATCGCTCTGGTCTTGAGGATAATCATGTTGTTTGGAGCAACCTGGATGATAGGACTCACTAAGCCATTATTTGAGATATTTTCCATAGAGATTGCCTATAAAAATATTTTATTATTTGCGGGTGGCTTATTCCTGGTAATAAAATCATCTCTAGAATTGAAATCAATGATTGGAGGTGAAGAGGATCATCAAAAAACTGATAATAATATCTCCAAATCAAAACTTTGGTATGTTATTTATCAGATTATTTTCATAGATATCGTACTTTCTTTTGATTCTATAATCACAGCAGTTGGCATGTCTCCTGGTAATTTAATGGTAATTATCGTTGCTGTAATCATTGCTATGATTGTGATGTTGGTTTTTTCAAGTCAAGTTGGCGAGTTTATTTATAAACATCCAACTATCAAAGTCTTGGGACTTGCATTTATAGTGCTTGTTGGTATATTCCTAATTAGCGAATCAATAGAGATGCATATAGCTCGGGGATATCTATATTGTTCTTTATTCTTTGCCGGAGTTATTGAGGCTATAAACATATTAATATCAAAAAAACATAAAGTGTAAAAAAATGAAATTATTTCCAGTTAGTATATTATCAGATAATTTAAAAATAGATTTTATGGGTAAGAAGAAAGTTTCTTTTACCATTACTTTAATCTTAATTGTCGCTTCTTTCTTCTTTTTATCGAGTAGTAATCTAAATTATGGCATTGATTTTACAGGAGGAATTCTAATTGAAGCTAGATCTGAAAATAGTTTTGAGTTAGCTGCGATTCGTGATTCTTTAAATAAACTAGAAGTTGGTGAAGTATCTTTGCAAAATCTAGGATCAGATAAAGATTTATTGATCAAGATAGGGGGAAAAACTGATCTTGAGAATGAGAAAATTATTGAATTAATCAAATCAGATTTGAGCTTAATCAATAAAAATATCGAATATCGTAAAATTGATTATGTGGGTCCGCAAGTTGGCAAAGAATTAATAGAAAATGGAGTTTATGCCTCTATATTATCATTCCTTGCTATTATGATTTATATTGGCTTTAGATTTCAGTGGCAATATAGTGTTGGGCTAGTATTGGCCTTGCTACATGATGTGATTGTGAGTCTTGGATTTTTAAGTGTCTCTCAATTTGAATTTAATCTAACTTCAATTGCTGCTATTTTGACTATTGTTGGCTATTCAGTTAATGACTCAGTGGTGATATTTGACCGTATTAGAGAAAATATTGCTAAATATAAGCAAAATAGCATAAGTGAAATTATCAATATCAGTCTAAACCAAACTTTATCACGCACTATTTTAACAGTTAGCACTACTTTACTTGCCACATTAGCTTTGATATTATTTGCTGGGAAAACAGTTGAGAGTTTCGCTTGGGTAGTTTTTGCAGGTATTATTATCGGTACTTATTCGTCAGTGTATATCTCGGCACCTATTTTGATTTACTTTAACTTGCGGAAGTAATTTCTTTTAATATTCTTTAGTCATACGAGCTAGTATCTGCATACTCTCCGCTCATAATTAGGCTTGTAGCATGATGGATGGTTTTAATGCTGCCTTCTATCGCTCTTAAGGGAAAGAATAAGGTTTGCTCACCTATAAATCCCAATGTCATGTGGGTTGCTGAGTTTATAATACCATCTGGTAATAGATAATCAATTGATTGATCAAGATTTTGGTGAAGATAGGAGGCAAAAGTTTTATCATTGATTTTTCCTAAAACTGGGAGCATAAAATCTTGATAACTACTGCAACTATGATCCTTGCTTTCATTGCTTAATAAAGGAGTTATTAAAGCATTTATCAATAGATTGATGCCAATATTTATAAATATTCTTTCCGCAATAAGTTCTCCAGCATTAGGAATGTGAGTTTTTATTTCAAAATCTTCATCGGGGATATTAGCAAGAGATTCTATATCAAATCCACTATGATGTTGTAGCGTTTTATATTGATATGAATATTTAGGTAATGATGTGCCTAACTTAAAGTTGGCTTGCTTTAATATATAGTAACTATCTTTTATAAGATAATAGGATCCTATTCTAAGAGAGTTTAAGAGATCAATAGTAGCGGGAATTGCCATTTGTTACATACCAAATTAAAATTTTATGACTAGTATAATAGTTGAAAATCAACTATATGACAATTGAATTTTCTTTACAATTTAGTGTTTAAGGTATATAGCCAAAGGTATATATTAATATCAAACCAAAAAAATATGGATTAAAAAAGATGAAAAAAATTATTACAGCTACATTATTAGTTTTGCTTAGCGCATGTGCGGGACAAAAAGTTAAACATGAATATCCGCTTGCTGATTCTGAGAAGAGAAGACAAAGAATGGGTTCTATCGTTAGTGATGAAGTAGGTGGTGGCATTAGTCTATTATCTCGTGGTAAGAAAGGAGATTCTGGATCTTCTATGGTTAACAATGTGTTATGGCAAGCATCTTTGAGTGTGATAAGCTTTATGCCTTTACAACAAAGTGATCCTGTTGGAGGAGTTATTTTAACAGATTGGTATGCTGATCCTAAGGCAACAGGTGAGAGATTTAAAATGAATGTGGTAATATCTAGTGCTGAATTAAAGGTAGATGGGGTAAAAGTTACTGTATTTAAACAAACTTTAAGTAAAAATGGTGATTGGGTTTCGGCGATTGTTAGTGAACAAATGGCTCGTGATTTAGAAGATAAAATCATCAATAAAGCTAAGCAAATTAAAATGAGTCATCCAATTAGCTAGAGGAGAATTTACTAGATGGACCAAAAGCATCAGAATATCGAAAAAAAATGGCAAGAAATTTGGAATGAATCTGGGGTTTTTAAAACCAAGGAAGATTATTCTTTAAAGAAATATTACGTACTAGAGATGTTTCCTTATCCATCTGGAAGGTTGCATATGGGGCATTTGCGTAATTATGCTATTGGTGATGTTACTGCTCGTTATAAAAGAGCCATGGGGTATAATGTACTTTATCCTATGGGTTGGGATGCTTTTGGTCTACCTGCTGAAAATGCGGCTATTGAAAATAAAACTCATCCTGGTAAATGGACTTACCAAAATATAGCTAATATGAAAGTTGAAATGGCTTCTATTGGCTTGTCTTACGATTGGTCGCGTGAAATTGCTACTTGTTCGCTTGAATATTACCAGCATGAACAAAAAATATTTTTAGATTTCTTAAAAAATGCTCTTGCTTACCGTAAGGAATCAATTGTTAATTGGGATCCTATTGATCAGACTGTTCTTGCTAATGAGCAAGTAATAGATGGTAGAGGATGGAGATCTGGAGCTTTAGTTGAGCAGAAAAAGCTCAATCAATGGTTCTTGAAGATTAGTGATTTTGCTGATGATTTACTTGGATGTTTGGATAATTTACCTAATTGGCCTAGTAATGTTAAATTAATGCAAGAAAAATGGATCGGCAGATCTACTGGTGCTAAAGTTAATTTTGAGATTGTTGATCGTAATGATAAAATTGAAATTTTTACTACCAGAGTTGATACGCTTTTTGGTGCCTCATTTATAGCAATAGCGCCTGATCATAAATTATCATTAGAGCTTGCTGAAAATAATCCGAAGCTACAAGAATTTATTAAAGAAACAGCTTTAATTGGTACGACCGAAGAATTAATCGAAAAAGCAGAGAAAAAAGGATTTGATACTGGTCTTAGGGTCTCTCATCCTTTTGATAAAAATATTACCTTACCGATCTATGTAGCTAATTTTGTTCTAATGAGCTACGGAAGTGGAGCGATATTTGGCTGTCCTGCTCATGATATGCGCGATATGGAATTTGCTCGTAAATATAATTTAGCAATCAAGCAAGTAGTTAAGCCGATTGATGATTCTATATTTGATGGATCTACTCCATATACTGGGGATGGAATTTTAATTAATTCAGATTTCCTAAATGGTCTTAAGGTTGAAGATGCTAAAGAAAAAGCTATAGAACAAATAGAAAAAATTGGAGCAGGTACTAAAACTATCAATTACAGACTTAGAGATTGGGGAATTTCTCGTCAGAGATATTGGGGATGTCCTATTCCTATAATTCATTGTGATTCTTGTGGTGCTGTGCCAGTTGCAGATTGCGACTTGCCTGTTATATTACCAGAAGATGTGAGTTTTGAAAAAACTGGCAATCCACTTGATCATCACCCGACTTGGAAACATGTGAAATGCCCTAAATGTTCTCGTGATGCATTAAGAGAGACTGACACTTTTGATACTTTCTTTGAATCATCATGGTATTTTGCAAGATTCTGTTCACCAAATTCTAAAGAGGTGATTGATAGAGATGCGTGTAATCATTTCCTACCAGTAGATCAATATATAGGAGGGGTGGAACATGCAGTACTTCATCTTCTTTATGCAAGATTTTTTACCAAAGCGATGGAGAAATGTGGTTATTTTAAATTGAAAGAACCATTTAGTGCGCTTTTAACTCAAGGTATGGTCTGTAAAGAAACTTACAAAGATTCCAGTGGTGCTTGGCTATATCCTGAAGATGTGATTACCTCTGATGACGGTGCAAAACTTGATAAGATGGGTAATAAAGTTACTGTGGGACGTGTTGAGAAAATGAGCAAGTCCAAGAAAAATGTGATTGAACCTGCAAGCATTGTCAACAAATATGGTGCTGATACTGCAAGGCTGTTCGTATTATCTGATAGTCCTCCTGAGCGCGATATTGAATGGAGTGATGCAGGGGTAGAGGGATGTTTTCGTTATATCAATAAAATTAGCAAAACTATCGAAAATTTTATAGAGAACTCAAAGACTTCTACATCAGCTTTAGATAAGGATAATCCACTATATAAGTTAATGCATAAAACTATTAGCTTAGTGAGTGAGGATTTAAATCGTTTTCATTTTAATCGTGCTATTGCCAGAATTAGAGAATTTAGTAATGCTATATTTGATATAATTGCTAAAGATGATAGAAAAGATGATGCGACAATTAAAGAGGCGGTGAAAAACCTACTAATATTATTATCTCCTTTTGTACCACATATTGCAGAAGAATTATGGAATAACATGGGTGAGAAAGAGTTGTTAATTAAGACTAGCTGGCCCTCTGCTGATCCTAAATATATCGCCGATGATGAGGTTACTATTGCTGTGCAGGTTAATGGTAAGTTACGTGCTACTTTTACTATAGGGGTAGATGCTGCTCGAGAAATAGTAGAGCAAAAAGCGATGGATTTAGCGCCTATTGCTAGTTTGCTTGCTGGTAACCAGGTAAAGAAGGTTATTATTGTTCCAAATAAAATAGTCAACATAGTGCTATGATCAAGTTCGTTCTGCTATTGTTACTTGCTTCTTGTGGATTTAAACCCTTATATCACTCTGGAAATAATGAGATATTTTCTAAAGTAATGATTGCTGAAAATAATTCAGATATTAACAGAAGATTTTATAGATCTATCTCTGAGTTAGTAACTCTTGCAGATGATAAAGATAAAGCCCAGTATCTATTGAAGCTAGATATAAAAACTGCTAGGGAAGGAGTGTTGATTGATCGCAACTCAATTACTAAAAGAACTAATGTGATATTAAATGTGGATTATGTGATTACTGAAATTGATACTGGTAAAAAAATCCAAGATGGTTCTTTGAAAATTAGCAGTGGTTATAATACTTCTTTGTCAGAATTTGCAAGTTATGTTTCAGAAGAAGATGCTACTAAAAATGCCATAAGAGAACTTGCCGATGAGATAAGAAAGATTTTGTTGATGCTTTAATCATACTATCCACAATTTTTATATGATACCTCAGAGTTTCGTCATCTCAGGACGAGAAGTTTTGTCTTTTTAAGACAAAACGAGCGGGCAAGATCCATAAAAATCTTAAATCCTCAATGAATACTATTAAAAATAAAGAAAGATGGATCCTATCGCTTCAATTTATCTTCTTCGAAGATAAATATTGCTCCAGGATGACGGACCCCTTCTTTATCTCAAAACTTGTGTTGTGTAAAAAAATGTTGGGTAGTATGGCTTTAATATATGTTGTCTTGAAAGATAGAAAAGAGGTCGTCATCCTGGAGTAAATTTGGCTAAAGCTAAATTTACGATAGGATCCACATCAAATCTATCAACAAAAAGAGTTTTAGAGATTTAAGCTGGATCCTATCGCTAAAGATTTTTCTAAAAGAAAAATCTTATTTTCCTGAGATGACGACCTTTTTTTGCGCAGGAAATCCTTGATTTACAAGGAAATACTCGATTCACACGAAGATCCTTAATTCACAGTAAATCCTACAATTCTACTTCTAGGAATTTTGCTTCAACAGCAGCCCCATTACAATCAATTAGAGCTTGGTTATAGCATGGTAGCATTTCAACTGCAGATCTATCGAGATTTGAGTTAAAAAGAGTGTTATAACATTCGAGCTTTGGTATTAATATCGCTAGATTATCACTGGCACTAGAATGCATTAATACTAGATTATTAGCGTGATCTAATATTTGTGAAATAGGTCCATTTAAAGAACAATCATTAACTTCCTTGATCATTGCAGTTTGAACTACCGGCATAATTGCATCAAACATTTTGGTGGTATTAAGCTCAAGAAAATTATATTGATCTGCTTGATAAGTTATAAGATCAGGGTTTTTTATTTCAAAATAGCTATTACTATTAAAATCAAGATACATATCAGTAACTTTAGCATTCACATTATTGCTATCTAAATAGTATAAATCTAAATCTTTGGCGTTTAATTGCACCATATTACCATCTATATTCACTTCCATCCCATCAACTAAAGACAGGGGAGAAGAAACAGAAGCTTCATTTTGATAGGATGTAAAAATTCCTGTAGCTGCTTTTTGTGCTATTTTATTCCAAAATAAACATTTACCACTTTCTCCAAATGGAGTGATCTTAGAAGTTACTCTATATAAATTATCAATCACCTTATCAAGGTCTAGGCTTTTATATTCAGATATTAATGAGCTAGTAGTATTATGCATAATTACATATTTTTGATATTGTAAAACAAGATCATTCTTTCTGTTAAGTAATTTATCTTGAAAACATTGCTGAGATGGGGTTAATCCATTATCGCTCATATTAAAACCTCATAAAATTGTTGATATGAAGTATAAGATATAAGGTATTTGTTAATAATATCTTAATTTAAAAAATACTATAATGATTACCTAGCAATAGAAAATAAACATAAATATATGACTAATCTATATCACATATTGCATAAATTTCCAGCGCTTGAAGAAGAGGATATGAATCCGATACAGGAATCATTATCAAGGGAGCTTGTGCTAAGGGGTAAGTTTCGTATTGATGCGGATGATAAGATTAATTTTGCCAAATTATCCCTACCATATTATTCAAAACATCTCACTTTTACTTTGCGGGAATTAACTGATCTTGAATTATTAAAGGCAACTAAAAAAACTCTGTCTGATATTTTTAGTAAAGATACTGATAGTTCTAAGTTGGATGCTAAAGTTAGAGTTACAATATCGGGAATGATCAAGCAGATTAGTAAGTTTCAAAAAGTAACAGATGAGCTTGAGATGAGGCTTGCAAGGATTGTAGTTCAATCTGCTCATCCTATTGTAATAAAGATGCTAATTTTAGAAAAAGTGGAGATTTTTGTCTCCTATTCTCATAATATTGGTGATGTATTGGATGTGGTGAGTTGGCAAGCCAATGGTAGTAACTCTGGGATGCAGAGTACTGATGGAAAAAATGCTGCAATTTTCATCTCATGCGGAGGGAATCCTTTTGGCGAACATAAAGAAGGGATGATTTATGGTGATGGATATACTGCCATTGCTAGAATCACAGTGGTTGGGGCTCAAGAGATCGGCCATTTTTCTGATATTATAAGAGATCAATATGGTAGACATGTGTCTCGTCATTCAGCAATAAACGGGGGAACTCGCGCACGTGAAAATGTTAGAATTGCTAGGCTTGATGATATTAAAAATTTAAAATTAATTATCAGGGATTTGGAAGATTTAAACATAAGAACATTAGCTGAATATGAAAGACATTTAAAATTCTATCACAAGAATAAAATCAAAGGTTTGAGGGTTTTAAAAACCAAAATTATCATCCATTATTTGCGATATAAACTATCTAAAAATTTGGCTAAAAATTATCCAGAATTTATAGAGGATCATTCAGAGAAATTTTTAGCTAGTAAATTACTGAGCCTATTTGCTGATATGGGGTTTAACTTAGAACCTAAGGCTGATGTTTATGCAAATGAAAATAAAGAAATTGAAGAAGCTATAGCTTGTATTGAGGCATTGGCGCGTGTTCCTCAGCAGGCTCAAAAATGGGGTCATGATATTTGTAAAAGAATCATGAAAGATTTATATAAGATTTACTATAATCAAGTAATCCCAGCTAATATTGAAACTTACCATAATCTTACCGGTGAATTATATAATGGGACTTTAACTTATGAAAAACACTTAATCTTGCGCATCAAAAAATTATTTAAGAAAAAAATCCATTATGAAAAAATCTGGGAGTTGGAATGAAGGTTGTTTTGGGTGGGTGGGGAAGATCAATAAGTTTTAGAATAAGAAAATAATCTACCCCTTAGCTGACTTCCTATGATTATGTAGACCTTAATGAGCTAAGAGCGAGTTTATATAATGGTCCCCAAAAATAGGACAGTAAAAATGGCAAAATGAGATATAATATTT
>JYHA01000050.1 GCA_000970895.1 Candidatus Arcanibacter lacustris | reverse complement strand
AGCGAAAGCAACAGTATGATTTTGTCTAAATACCTCTGTGGGAGTTTTGTAATTCAAAACTTTTCTTGGTCTATTATTTAAGGCATTTTGGACGAAGTCAACATCTTCTTGAGAAATGAGAGTAAAATCAGATTTTTTGGGAATATATTGCCTGAGTAGCCCGTTAGTATGTTCGTTTAAGCCTCTCTCCCAGGAATGATAAGGCTTGGCAAAGAAACATTCAGCATCTAAACTTTGAGCTATCTTTTGGTGACCTGCAAATTCACGACCATTATCAAATGTTATGGTTTTAACATGTATCTTATGAGGATTAAGTGACTTTTCAATAGCTTGCGTAACCAAATCTTTTGTTTTTTCTGCTACTAATGTAAAGAGAGAGAATTTTGACTTACGATCTACAAGAGTTACAATCGCGCCTTTATGATTTGCACCTATTACAGTATCTCCCTCCCAATCTCCAATTCTTGATTTTTCTTCCACTATTTTATCACGAAGTTCAATATCAACACGACCAGGAATAATTCCTCTGCCTGCATTCTTACCTCTTCGTTTGTTGTATTTTTTACCAGCATGGCGCAAATTTTTATAAAGATCTCCTCCTTGCTTTTTGTCTCTCCAGATCAGTTGATAAATAGCCTCATGACTAATCTTAATCCCATTTTCTATTTTTAATCTGCCTGAAATCTGTTCTGGGCTCCAGAGTATTTTTAGTTTCGAACAAATAATTTCTTTGAGAGAAGAAGTCATTTTTCTAGGGCCAGAATAAACATTTGTCATGCGTCTATGATATTGTTCTTCTGCTATTCTTGGTGTGTATTTGTTCAATATGCTGTTGCGTTTCAGCTCACGAGAAATCGAACTAACATTTCTGGATAAAGTTCTGGAAATATCACGAAGAGAAAAACCTCTTTCTTTTAGTATGAAAATATGACATCTTTCCTCTAGGGTCAGATGTTTTGATGCTTTTTGCATATATCCCTCTCTATGTTGTTGTGGACTTTAGAGGATATCTAAAACTTCTGACTCTAGCAAATCTTATATTACTCTTACGACCTACCTAAATCTCTCTCTGTTGCTTTCTCTAATTGAATCGGCGTGTTATTAATGTCTATAGGTTTTTTTATTAATTTCAATTTATTTAAATTTTTGATTAAAAGCTAGAGAAAAAATTATATAAAATGAATAGTTTATGAATAAAATGGATTATATTGATTTAATCTCTGCCAATTCTAAGATAAGAAATAAGCATTAACTCAGGTCATAGCCGCTCTTTCTTATCTTAGAATTGGCAGGATATGGAACTTTAGTGCAAATAAGGATTTCTGCTTAAAATGAGGGTTCGTCATCCTGGAGAGATGTTTTGTCTTTTTAAGACAAAACAAGCGGGTAAGATCCATCTTTAATCTTTTATAGTAAAGTAACTTGAATTAGGGAACTTTCTGACCCCAATTTTACTTCCTCTGGCTAGAAGATCTTAGACCTTCAGGTCTTTAGATCTTCTTGACCAGGGGATCTCCTTAAGGCTCTTGCCCCACAAAATTCACAAAAGATAGTCATGGTGTAGGCTTTTAACAAGAGCCGATGGGGATCTACTGGTCAAGAAGCTCTAAGGGCTAAAGCCCCAAGAGCTTCTAGCCAGAAGAAGTCAGCCTGGGGTCAGAAAGTTCCCTAATTCAAGTTAGTTTACTATAATACATTGATAGTGCTAGTAATTTGTGGATCCTATCGGTCGATTTTTCTTTTATAAAAATCTCCCTCCAGGATGACGACCCCTTTCTTATCCTCGGGGACCTACGTAATTTAACTTCATTTAATTGAATGTAATTCATTTTATCAATCTAGTGTTTTGTCTTAAAGATTGACCAAAGCTAATAGCATTATAACTTACCCCAGTTAGGGATAAGAGAGAGACGTAACTTATACGTTTTTTAAAAAACATATAAAGTTAACCCAACCTAGCTTCCTGGAATATGACCACTAGACTGTCCCTTATTACGCCCATTTGTCTTGCCATTAGGAGTTTAATCTGGCGTTTTAGGATCATTGGGATTTTCATGTTTAGCTGGAGTAGTAGCTACGAATTTAGATGGATTACTAGATACAAAAGAAGATTTTTTCTTTTTTGTAGGAAGATCATTATCTGACTTGGCATTATCTGACTTGGCATTATCTGATTGAGCATTATTTGTACTAATACCAGCAGTATCCTTATTTTCCTTGATTAGATTTAGCAAATCTTTACTTATATTATCGTCTTTTTTAGCTAAGGAATTATTATCAGAGATTTTATTTTTCTGTGATTCTTGATTTTCTTGTCGTTGTGTAAAAATATCAAAACCCTTATCATGCAAAATATTTAGCACTTTCTTAATATCATCTATTTTAAATGTATGATCAGAGATTTTATCTTCTTTAACTCTTATATTAGATTTATGCCTTATCCTCTCCTCTTCATCTTTTGATAAAAATATTCTCTCTTCTAAATGTTTGATTTCTTGTTCTAATTTAACAGCATCTTTCTTAAATATTTGGGCAGCTTCAAGTAATTGATTACCATCTTCTTTTCTTTTCTCTTTCTCTTCTTCGCTCAAATTAGCACGAGCTTGCTGCAATTTTCTAAGCTCATCATCAGTTAATTGCTCTCCTGATAATAATCTTTTCCCTAGTTGCACATCTTCAGCATCCTTATATTTATCAGTAATCTCATTATAAACTTTATTTGCCCTTTCTAATTCTTGATGCTCAAGATTTGGAGCTTTTTCTTGAGATTTGCTATCTTCTGCACCTATTGTAGTTGCTTTATTAGAAGACATTGCACGCTCAATAGCAGAGACATCAATTCCTGCAGCGCTTGCTTGTGCGATTAAAGCTTGATTTGAATTTATTACACCAGATATTTCCTCTATAGTTCTACAACTATGAAGATCTTCTTTTAATTTATTGATTTGGGCTTGTATTTCTTTTTTAGATTCTTCGTCTTTTACCATATATATCTCTTTTGTTTTTATATTATCATATTTATTTTATGATAAAAAAGATAACAACAGGTTAAAAAATATTACTAGACCATAAGATTAGCAATAAAATCAAAGAAAATAATGAAATAAGGATGATTTTGGCAGAAGGATCACTTTTTACATGATGCGTATCATTCATAGATGGGTATTCTTCTTTAGTAAAAACATAGATTTGATCTATAATTTGCTTACCGTCTAACCCTAAAAAATTAGCATATAATTTTAAGTAACCAAGCATATAGACAGTTGGAGGGGTTTCTTTCTCGTTAATATCATCTTCTAACAATTTAAGATATTTGGCTCTAACTTTTATGGCACAGGAAGCATCATCCAAACTCAATCCAAGATCAAGTCTTTTTTCCTTAAGTAATGCTCCTATGTTCTGTGCCATATATTTTAAATATCAATAATAGTTAATCTACGATTCTTCTCCATAATCCTTGTAAAAGAGAAGGTTGCTCTGGTTTTTGGATAGTTTCACGAACAGCATTTTTTGCAGCTCTATCGCGATTAAATCTCTTTCTTCTTTTAGAGTAGCTTTCTTTTTTAACCTCTTCTTTAACAACTTCTTCAGCTACTATAACAGCTTCTTTTTCATTGTTTTTGATAGGTTTTTTTATTAAATTTCTTTGAAGGGTGATTATGCACAGGCTTGGCTGGCTTAACTTCCACTTCATCAGCATCAGCATCAGAGCCACGACTCTTCCAATTCTTCTTAGGAGATTTATTCTCATTTTCTTGCCCATTATCTACAATCGAACCATCATCATAGACCGGCGCCACATTCATAGGAACATCTTGTTTAGCCATTGAACCACTCTTGATTCTTTCAATAGAAAAACTATCTGGAGTTGATTTAACATCTTGGAAGAACATAATTTTAGTGCGATATCTAGTCTCAATTTCAGCAATATCTTTTCTTTTATGGTTAAGCAAATAAATAGCTACATCTGGATGAGTATATAAATTTGCTTGCTCATAATCACCTTTGCAAATTTCATTCTCTATAGTTCTTAAAATTAATACTGCATTTGATTCAGGAGCCCTTACAGTTCCCTTACCATTACAATGTCCACATTTAATACTATTTGCCTCAATAAAGCTTGGGCGCAATCTCTGACGAGACATTTCAAACAAACCAAAAGCACTAATTGATCCTAGCTGAATTTTAGCCCTATCATTTTTAAGAGCCTCTCTCATTTCTCTTTCAATTAATTTTCTATTTCTAGAATCTAGCATATCGATAAAATCAATTACTATAAGTCCTGATAAATCTCTAAGTCTTAATTGTCTTGCAGTTTCATATACTGCTTCTAGATTAGTTTTAGCTGCTGTTTCTTCGATATTACGTTCAGAAGTTGATCTACCAGAATTCACATCGATTGAAATCAAAGCTTCTGTTTGATTGATTACAATATAACCACCAGATTTAAGCTCTGCAATCGTACTATAAAGGGCTGATAATTGACCATCTATTTGATATTTACAGAAAATAGGCACCTTACTACGATATTGTTTTACTTTATGAGCATGAGTTGGGATGATCATTTTGATGAATTCTTTGGCTTGTTTGAAAGAAACTTCACCCTGTACCAAAATCTCATCAATGGTATTATCATATAAATCACGAATAGTACGTTTGATTAAGTCACCTTCTTCATGAATAAAGCTCGGTGCTTTAGAAGCTAAAATATGATCTCTAATATTATTCCATAGTCTAACTAAATAATCATAGTCTCTAGTAATCTCAGCTCTAGTTCTACTACATCCCGCGGTTCTTACTATAACACTAACACCAGCTGGAACTGTAAGAGCTGAAATAATTGATTTTAATCTTTTTCTATCATCAAAATTATCAATTCTTCTAGAAATCCCACTTTGCTTATCGCTATTTGGCATTAATACACAATAACGCCCTGCTAAAGAAATAAAACTGGTAAAAGTAGCACCCTTATTACCTCTTTCTTCTTTAATTGCTTGTACTACTATTACTTGGTTTTTTTTGATAACTTCTTGAATATTATATGATTTATATGGATTAAATGCAGATGATTTATCTTCCGTTTCATCTATTTCAATTTCATCAGCATCATGATCTTCATCATCTTCTTCTGATTTTTCTTGTAGATTTAAGTCAGTCTCTTCATAGGCAATAACTGTTTGATCTACTTCACTTAAAACTTCATCAACAACAACCTCTTCTTCTTCAATTACTTCCTCTATTTCTTCATTAGAAAAAACAGGAGGCTCAATAGATCTTATCTGGCTAGTTATTTCTTCGTGATTAAACTCCACAAGCTCTTCGCCTGAAGATTTTCGATCTGAAATAGGTACATTGAAATAATCTGGGTGGATCTCATTAAATGGTAGAAAACCGTGCTTCCCTCCACCATAATCAATAAAGGCTGCTTGTAGAGATGGCTCTACTCTCGTTACTTTCGCTAAGTAAATATTACCTTTTATTTGTTTTTTTGCCGCTGTTTCGTAATCAAATTCCTGTATTAAATTATTCTCATGTATTACTACCCTTGTTTCTTCAGGATAAACCCCATCTATTAGTATTATTTTAGACACTCTTGCTCCAATTAATTAAAAATTATTATTCGAAGCCCAAGCAAAGCTATTTTCAATTTATGTCTTGATGTTAAAAAATCTCAAGTTATTTACTATAACAATTTAAATATCTAAATATTTATTTTTTTCGAGTAACTCCGACTACCAAAACTCATGTAAACATAAGGAAGATCAATCTTATCTTTTTAAATTCAAGCTTGAATCAATTATTTCAATTAGCTATTTTGCTAAGCTTCTTTTATCTCTTATATAAAATACCCGCACTCATCAATATTTTGAGCACTCGGTATTACTTTTATGTAATTCTAGGTAACAGTATAGAGAAAATTTTTGTATTTATAAACTGATTTTTACTTGGATTTGAAAGTAATATCACAATAACTAAAATAGTTAGCATATTACAGGTGGTTATACTTACTAAATAACAATAGAAGCAGATGAGATACTCTCTAAGAAACTACTATGTTTAAGATCAAAACCAGCAAGATCGCTACCAAATTCCAACGAAGTTAGAACTGACTTACCAATAATATAGCGATATTCATTAAAAGTTGAGTCATATAGAGGCACCCCCCATCTAGCATGGAAAATAATAGGAAGTTTATTATACTCACCCATATAAATCACTACATGACCTTTGGTATATAATATGGTCTTATAGATTGGTAATGATTTGATTTTTGCTAGTTTTTGCATCTTACCATAACTCGACAGATCAATTATTTCCCCAACCTTACTCTGCTCTGCTGAAAAAATTGGTATTAATTTGCCAAACACCGCAAAATAATCTTTTGTTAATTGCGCACAATCCCTATTACCTAAATGACCCGCCCAACCATATGGTTTATCTATCAATTTATCCACTATCAATTTTACATTAGCTAAATTAAACTCTAGTGGGGTTTTTATAATATTCTCATAGTCGGCGTTGACCGTTATTAAATCCAATCCTCCATCGATATTCCTAACAGGAAGCTTAAGATCACCATTATCAATAGGTAATATAGCACCCATATCAAGCGATGTTACATAATCATCTTTATAATATATAGAGCTATCATCATTTGCGATCATCGCATAATCTGAATTCATAAGCCCTAATGCACGCTCTTTGGTTACTTTTGCTATATGATTTACCGCTACAAAACCATATGCTTTGGCATTAATTAGCACAAAAGCATATTTTTGGTCCTTACTATAATGAAATACTAGCAATGGCTCGCCAATTCTAAGTAAATTTTGTTGAATATTATCAAAATGATAGCCCTGCCCCGCATCAAGTGGATTATGATATGATGGAGAATTGGTTGGCAGATAACGAAGATCAGTAGATGTAGTTACCATAAATTTCTGAGGATCATCACTAAGGCTACTCATATTAGCATTATCTACTAACAGATCATACCAATCATCTAGATGACTAGCAAAATTATACTCATAATCACCGATTTCTAATCTACTGGGCAATGCTGGATTAAAGTCAGAAGGAATATTTTTCCATATGACAAAATAATCACTAATATAATCATCGAAACTATTGATATTATCATTCACTTTGAGCATAGGATCAACCTCAACGCTAATAGCAGATGAATCCTGAGGGATGGTTTTAAGATCTAAAATAGAATCTTGAGTAAAGATATTTTTTTGAATTTGATCGAACATATATCAACATATAATATAGGTCAGTTTGAGATAAGGAACAGTATTTTCCTCAGTTTGTCATCCTTCGGCTAGTAGGTCTAAAAGTCTATAGCCGAAGGATGACAAACTGGGCAAGCGATTTCTTTCGTATCCTCAAGACCAACCCAATAAAAAAAATTAGGACACTATCATTACAATAGCATCCTAATTCATTATCTTATAAAAAGCAAATTAACTTATGCTTTTTTCTTAGCCATACATGGGCTTGCACATTCCATATTTTCTGAGATTTTTTTACTCATCATATCAAATACTTCCATGCCAGATTTCATAGCCACATCCATCATTTCACGAGCATTAGAACTAGCATTTTCTAAACCATGTTTAACGAAAGAAGCACTTTTTTGCATACCCATTTCAGGTGAAGCTGATATTTCTTTAACCAAATGCATCACTTGATTTGCACCAGAATGCATCATTTCTCCTTGACGTTTCATCATAGTTTGCATGCCTTCTGCCATAACCTGACCCATAGATCCCATTGCTTCTGCATTACGACGTTGCATATTCATCATTTGACTCATGTCAAAACCAGGCATTTTACCCATCATATTGTTTTCACCAAACATTTTGAACATTTCAGCAAAAGGATTAGTAAAGTTACTTTGTACCATTTTAAATTCTCCATCTATATTAGTTTTCAATCTTAATAAAAGAGTAACATAACTTATGGTGCGTTGCAACAATTAATTTTATTCCGTGTTTAATTCACCCTTATACGTAAAGCGCATTGTTTGGAATTATTACCAATAGTATTATACCGAGTTGAAGATGAAGAATATGTTGTCCCTACAAGACAACCAGACCCACCTAAGTTACTTAATCCATTGACGATGGCTTTCCCGTCTACATAACTAATACTACCCGCTCCTCCTGCGAATCCTCTGGCAACCACTATTCCGGATATAGGATTTCCATCATCTAATTTCGTATCAATATTTAGGGCATTTTCTGCTGTATACATATATCTGACCATCTTAAAGTTATCATTTATATAGCCATCAAAACTTAAAAAATAATAGTTAAGCATATCAGCCTTATTACCAACAACAACTATTCCGAAAGTAATATCTGATATAGAAGCTGGAATCCCTCCACTTCCTGGGTAATAATTAACCGCCCAACCATAAGAGCTAATAGATGGATAATATCCTTCTATTAAATTTAAAGATGAAAGGTGATTCCAAAAATTAAAATACTCGGTATTATAGGTCATGCCACCACCATTAACCGATGTAGCTAAAGGCGTTGTAGATCCGCTTGCTCCTCCAATCAACCCATTTCCATCGCCATTTATAATAGTACCATTAGTCGCTGGGATGAATTGCAATGCTTGAGCAAAGTCTCCAGGAAGAGCATTATATTTCATTTGAAAGGTGTTTATTGCTGCATTAAATTTAATGATTTGAGATATATCACCCTTAATTTTAGCTTGATTGATTAATTCCCTTCCAGTCATTATACCACCTATAAGTAAAGCAATAATAACCAATACTATAGACAGCTCGATAAGAGTAAATCCCTCGCTATTTCTTGTATAATTTATATATTTCATAACATAACTCCTAAATAACAAGATTATCTGATTGCATTCCCCATAATCTTGCATAATGGGTTGATCTATTGGAAATAAGCTCCCCATGAGTACCACTTTCAACAATACTGCCCTTATCAAAGACAAAGATACGATCCATGTCAATTAAAGTAGAAAGCCTATGGGCAACCACAATCACAGTTTTTCCTTTCATGAGAGATCTCAAACTTATTTGAATTTCAGCCTCAGTGATAGAATCAAGAGAACTAGTTGCCTCATCTAAAATTAAAATCGGTGCATTTTTCAAAATTGCACGTGATATGGCAATTCTTTGTCTTTGCCCACCAGATATTTTAATACCACGCTCCCCTGCAAGACTATTATACCCATCTGGCATTTTCATGATAAACTCATGAGCATGAGCTTGTTTTGCAGCTTCAATTACTTCCAAATCAGATGCCTCTGGCCTACCATATCTAATATTTTCCATGATAGTACGGTGAAATAATAATGAATCTTGCGGAATGATTGAGATATTCCTTCTTAGTGAATCTTGTTTTACTTTAGCAATATCCTGACCATCAATATAGATATTACCTTTTGATATATCAAAATATCTCAAGATTAAATTTACAAAAGTACTTTTCCCAGATCCAGAAAATCCAGCTAAACCCACTTTTTGTAAAGGCTCTATTTTGATAGATTTATTTTTGAAAACATTTTCATTTCTTGCGTAGTTAAAAGTGACATTAGAAAACTCAATCTCACCTTTTTGAACAACCATCTCTTTGGCATTTTTTATATCCACTACATCATGTGGCTTATTTAATATAGTTAGAGCTTCTTTGCAATTTCCTACCAAATCAAAGAATGGCACCGTCTCCATCCCCATAAACCATACTATCTTAATCAAGCTTTGATAAGAAAGTATCATAGTTAAATCACCCAAACTAATTATTGAGTTTTTATAACAGTAAATTGAGATAAAAATTGTTGCAAAAGAAAATACTACCGTAATCATTGACTGCACCAGCTTAATAAAAGCATTAAATCTCATAGCTATAATAAAGCTAGATAATTCCTCTCCTTGCTGCTGTTGAAAGTATTTTTTTTCAAACGCATGATTTGAAAATATTTTGACATTAATTATATTATTCAGACAATCCAGAGCCTTGCCATTTAGAGCATTAAGAATCTTTGAATGAGCAACTGATAATCTACTACTTTTGCCAGAAAAACTCAAAGTAACACCCATATATAGAAGAAACCAAACCAAAATTATCAAGGCAAGCAATGGATCAGAAATTGCCACAAATATACAGCTTATGATAATACTTAAAGTAACCGGGAAGAATAAAGTGATAAATAGATCAACTATTCTCTGGGCGGCTTCTGGCATTTTAAAAATTCTGGTAGAGATGGTGCCTGAAAAATTATTAGAAAAATATTCATGAGAATGACCAAGTATATATTCATGAATATAGCCCCTAATATCAACCATAAATTTTGGATATAATTTAGATGCAATCACATCAAAAACACGGTAATTAACTTGGATGAATAGAAATACCACAGCAGATAGAATTAAAGTGGGAGTTAAATATGAAAATAATTGATCTTTATGACCAGGATAAGCTCCTATCTTATCAACAATAAGTTTAATAAAATAAGGGTAGCAAGATTCCTCCAAAGACCAAGCAAACATCGCAAAAGTTGCTATGATAAAACTCTTTTTTTGCTTTTTGATAAAATACCACAAAAAACTCCATAAATTAGTTGGAAGATTTAACTTACTATTCAATTATATTTACCTCTAATACTTAAATTATTCTAAATAAAAATTAGGGGATGCAAATTAGCCACCCCCTTTTTCGATATTTGCAAATTATATTATAACAAAAAACTTACTATTCTGATAGATGTTTCACGATTTCTTCTGTAACTTTTTTAGCATCACCAAAAAGCATCATGGTATTATCACGATAAAACAACTCATTTTCAACGCCCGCATAACCAATACCCATACTTCTTTTGATAAAGAATACCAGTTTCGCTTTCTCGACTTCTAAAATTGGCATACCATAAATCGGGCTAGATTTATCAGTTTTAGCAGCAGGATTAGTAACGTCATTTGCACCAATTACAAGCACTATGTCGCAATTTGCAAATTCTCTGTTAATATCTTCTAACTCAAAAACCTTATCATAGGAGATATCAGCTTCAGCAAGCAACACATTCATATGGCCTGGCATTCTGCCAGCTACTGGGTGAATTGCAAATTTAACATCAACACCTTCTTTTTCAAGAAAATCACATAATTCTTTCAGACCATGTTGAGCCCTTGCAACAGCCATTCCATAACCTGGTACTATAATTACATTACGTGCATTTTTTAGCATAAAGGCTGCATCTTCAGGACTACTCGATTTCACAGATCTATCTAGTGAAGCTATATTCTCTGATCCAGATTCTGCTACTTCTCCAAAACTACCAAATATAACATTAGTAATTGATCTATTCATCGACTTACACATCACGTAACTAAGTATTGCCCCGCTTGATCCCACAAGAGCACCAGTAATAATGAGCAAACTATTACCTAAAGTAAAACCAATACCAGCTGCTGCCCATCCTGAATAAGAATTAAGCATTGATACAACTACCGGCATATCCGCTCCACCAATTGGAATGATCAGTAAAAAACCAATAGCAAATGAGGCTAATAATAAAATGAAAAATTTACTCAACTCACCAGTGGAACAAAAAGAAATCATAGTAAATAGAATAATCAACGCCAATGATAGGTTCACTATCTTTTGCCCAGGAAATCTAATTGGAGTACCAGACATCAAACCTTGTAGTTTGGCAAAAGCTACCACAGATCCTGAAAAAGTAATAGCACCAATAGAAGCACCTAAAGACATCTCAAGTAAATTAGCTAGCTTTAAATGACCAGAAATACCAATTCCATAAGATTCTGGAGAAAACAAAGTACTGATGGTAATTAGCACAGCAGCCAAACCCACTAAAGAGTGGAAACCAGCAACTAATTGTGGCATGGCAGTCATTTGAATCTTAACAGCAATAACAGATCCAATAGCACCACCGATAATAATTCCAGTTAGAATCATAGCCTTACTAGCAATAGCAGGATGATAGAAAGTAGTAATAACAGCAATCACCATCGCAATTATCCCAAGCATATTACCGCTTTTAGCAGAAGTTGGCGAGGATAATCCTTTTAGCGAAAAAATAAAGAAAATTGCTGCAATTAAATATGAAATAGAACTTGTTGTAGACATCATGTTATTTCTTCCTAAACATTTGTAACATTCTTTGAGTTACGATAAAACCACCAAAAATATTAATCGACGCAAGTATCACAGCAATAAATCCTGTAAATTGAGGCAAATCAAAATCCTCAGGACCAACAGCAATAATAGCACCAAGTAAAATAATACCAGATATAGCATTAGTTAAGGCCATTAATGGAGTATGAAGTGCTGGAGTTACCTTCCAAATCACATAATATCCTACAAAACATGCTAAAACAAATATGGTAATAGCATATACAAAAGGATCAACTCCCGGACCAGTAGCACTAGAATCAATTAATAATTGAAGTTTTTGCGTAAGAGAAACAGCATCTTCAACCAATTTATTAGCTGATTTATGAATAATAGCAATATTACTATCCATGATAATTTACTCCTTATAATTTAATTTACAATCTGACCTTGATATGTCACCAAAGTAGATTTAATAATTTCATCTTCCTGGTTTATGACGATTTTTTTACTTTCTTTGTCATAGATAAGCTCAACAAAATTCAGTAGATTACGAGCATATAATGGACTTGCATCAGCCGCAACTTTTGATGCCATATTAGTGTAACCAATAATCTTCACACCATTATGAACAACCATCTGATCTTTCTGGCTCAACTGGCAATTCCCACCAGTTATCATTGCTAAATCTACAATTACTGATCCTGGCTTCATTGACTCAACCATTTCTTGACTAATCAATAAGGGAGCTTTTTTACCAGGTATCATTGAAGTGGTGATCACAATATCGCTTTTTTTAACAGCTTCTGCGATTAATGCTTGTTGCTTTGCTTTATAATCATCACTAGCTTCCGTTGCATAAACTTGATCTTTTTGAGCAGCATCATCATTTGGCACTTCAATAAATTTACCACCAAGACTTTCAACTTGCTCTTTGGCTGCAGATCTAATATCAAATGCCGATACTATAGCACCAAGTCTTCTTCCCGTTGCTATTGCTTGCAAACCTGCAACACCAGCACCAATGATCAACATTTTCACAGGAGAAATGGTACCTGCTGCAGTCATCATCATAGGAAACACACTATTAAGCTCATTAGCCGCTTCAATTACTGACTTATAACCTGCTAAATTACTCATAGAAGATAGAACATCCATGCTTTGAGCTCTAGTGATTCTAGGCATCAACTCCATAGCGAAACTTGTATATTTTTTATTTGCATATTGCTCAATGAGAGCTTTATTTTCAAATGGTGACAATAATCCAATAATAACTACTTTTTCAGGAAGTAATTTAAACTCATTAAATTCCTCGTTATTATTGTCTAATGTAGCTTGAACTTTTAGTAGGATATCAGTATCTGCTAATATTTCAAAAATAACATTAGTTACTTTTGCTCCAGCATTTTTATAATCTTCATCGCTAAAATTAGATGCTTCTCCAGCACCTTTTTCAATATATACTTCAAAACCTAATTCTTTTAGTTTTTTGACAGTATCGGGCGAAGCTGCAACTCTTGATTCGTTAATCGCTCGTTCTTTTAAAATTGATATTTTCATATGAATAAACTCCTTCCTTTACATATGAATATAAGAAATTCATTACAAAAACAACTAAATTTGAATTAAATGATAAAAATAAACTTGCTATTATATATTTATTGCTGCTATAACACTAACTTATAAGATGAGGGCGATTAGCTCAGTTGGTTAGAGCGCTACCTTGACATGGTAGAGGTCGCTTGTTCGAATCAAGTATCGCCCACCACTCCTTTACTAACTTTAGCCTTAGTCTCCACTGGCTTAACTAATTTTGTTTTAGCAGCTCAAGACCCCAGTATTCAAGCCTCTTCGCCCTCTAAAACAACTAAATCATCCTCTTGTTTTTAATTCTAAAACCACCATAAAATTACCCTATTTTTGACCAATTTTACCCCCATTTTGTCTCCAATCTCCATTTAAGCTATTGCTAAAAAAATCCAGCAATAGCTCGGAAAACAATTGGATGACGGGGTTGCTTGCAAAATGACACAGTTGCCTAGCCAGAGAATTTCTTCGAATCTTTCTCTGAAATAGAAGTAAATCCAATATTTATTTTTTATTAATATTTTAAATGTATACTTAATCTATTAATAACGGGAGAAAAAGATGACAGGATTAAATGACAAAGTAAATACATTAACAGATGAAGCAAGGGATAATCTTATTACAGAGGTTGATAATGGTAAAATTCCAAACAATCCTTCTAGTAATTTTCTATCAACTAAAGAATATTATGGTTTGAAGCTTTTAGCTCATGTTACTGAAACTAGATTAACTTCAAAAGAACAAGAAGGATTGACAAGCGATGAAATTAATTCCAAGTTACAAGAAAAAAACCGTTTAACCAACAAAGAATTATTATATTTACAGAATTTCCTAGTTGAAAAAATGGGCGATATGAAATTTAATAAAAAACTAAGCAAACTAATTCATAATGATCTGGAGGCTATACCAGGAGATAATATTGCTCAGACTATGATATCTTTTACTTATTCAACTCAAAGATTCAAAGAGTTTTATGAAATAGCAAATAAATTAGATGATATTTATCACAATATAGATAATAATCACATTGAAGTTGAAGCTATAACTCTCAATGAATATGGTGTAATTAATAGAAGTAGAAACTTAATATCAACTTGAAAAAACGAGTACCCAGATTTCTACCTTAGAGAAACGTATAGATAAGGAATTGAAGTTAGAGACAGGAGATCTTGTTTTTCGGGATACAATAAAAATGTCTGAAATTGGTGGAAGAAAGTTACCTTTTATGGAATATTTTATTAAAGAATATATTAGTAAATACGGACATGTAGGGAAGATAATTAAAAAGGAATTGGGTGGTGAAATAGTTTTTAATCAAGTACATATAGATCCAAATTATTCAGCAAATAAAATACCAATAAAAACTTATTTATATTCTGATGTGGTAAGTTTTGATGTTACAAAATTAATTCCAGAAGAAAAACAAAGGATATTATCTAAAAACAACCCTGCGTGGAAACTAGAGGTTAAAGCTAAATATGAAGAAATTGAACAATCAATTCACAGTTCAGTTAATTATAATAATTTATTGGGAATACGTGCTAATACGGATAAGATGAATAGCGCCGGAATATCTAGTTTGTTTTCTGTAGGATTAAAAAAGAAGCAAA
Organism: Candidatus Arcanibacter lacustris; assembly: GCA_000970895.1. GTDB lineage: Bacteria > Pseudomonadota > Alphaproteobacteria > Rickettsiales > Arcanibacteraceae > Arcanibacter > Arcanibacter lacustris. Next base: position 183 of record JYHA01000050.1, on the reverse strand, counting down.
GAGAAAATTTTGATAAAGTCCATGATAAAATGTTAAGTGGCAAATATTCAGAAGGCAAGGGTAAAGGAATGATATGTTCAAGCTTTATCGCTAGGGAAACTATAACCTCATTAGTAGAACTAGATAAGTATAGTGACCCCCTAAATTAGTACCAAAAAAAATTAGTTAATCCGAGTTAATTTA
>JYHA01000049.1 GCA_000970895.1 Candidatus Arcanibacter lacustris | reverse complement strand
TATAATAGAACTATTCCATTAAATCAATTGAAAAGTATAATATCGAGATGCTTCCCTTGATACACCTGGTATACGTGAGATAGCTATTAATAAATTTGGAGCAGAGAAAGTTGAAAGTTCCAAGTATCTTATTACTTCTTATGTATTGCACCCTAATGCTATTAATACTTATGGTGAACATATAGTGAATCCTATAATGATAGGAACTAATGAACCAAAGTATGGTAGTTCGGATTTAGACACATATGCTAGAAAATATACCTTTGATTATGCCCATAAAGCTGAAAATTTTGCTCCTTATTTTAATTCTAAAACTGGCAAGCCGATTGCAACTGTCAATTATGGTGTCAAATGGTACAATTGGGGCGAAGGATATATACATTTTCAAACTAATTACGTTGCCAATAAATTTATAGTTACAGGAAATAATAGAGAGGCTGTTGCTAAAGATTATGGCATTCCAATAGATAGAGTTGTTGCAAATGATGCTTCTATACAAACTATTGGTAATTTTCCTCAAACTTTTACAATTTTACCTAAATTTAGTTCTAACAAAGATAAAGATAAATCTGATTCTTCAAAACAAGATAACTCACAAACAAAATCATCATATTCTAATTTAGAATTTGCTAATCTACTTAATACGATTTATATGCAAGAGGAGCAACAAAGGTTATATCAACAATATATTACTAATCCAGGTAGATTGCCATTAAATTCTGGTGTAGATAGTGAAAGTACTTCTTCGGCTCCTACTTCGTCTCCAAGCAAAGGTCCGATTGGTTCGACGCCATCGAAAAACATGCCATCATCGCCTATATCTAGCTCACCATCATCAACTGCTTCTTCATCTAGTCCTTTTGCATCGACCCCAATTTCATCAACGCCAACATTAGGTAAAAATACTCCTGGTAATAGCGCAGGATCTAGTGGGCATGGAGCTGCTGGTGGTTTTGGTAATAGTCCTAGTATTAATACTGGCTCTAATCCAACTTTTAGTCCTAAGTCTAGTCCGACTAGAAATTCTAAAAATATGCCAAGTTTTGCACCAATTAACGCTAATGCTGGATCGGGATCTGGATCAGTACCTGGATTAACTGCTGGTTCTGAGCCATTCAAAGGACCTACTAGTAGCGCACCTTCTCCGACTCCGATTAAGGGTCCTAGTGG
>JYHA01000048.1 GCA_000970895.1 Candidatus Arcanibacter lacustris | reverse complement strand
ATTTAAAGAATTTTTCACACCTTGCTCTAATCCCGTTACTTTATCAATTGCGCTCCAACTCGAACTAAATCCATTCATAAAAGAACTTCCTAATTTTTCGATGGTAGATTTTTTATTATAATCGGCAATTTCTTGATGCTCTTTTTCTCTTTCTCCTTCTTTAGCGAACATATCTTCAAATTTTTTGCCTTCATTATGCGCTATTCTATTAGCGGTTCTCTCGTTTTTATTATATTGCGCTGTTTCATTATTTGTAGAATTTTGACGCAAACTTATTCCTATTTCTTTGACTCTACTTGTACTCTTTTCATCTTTAGCTGCAAATCCTCGAATTTGTTTGGATATAGCCACTTCAGCAAATTTTATTTGCTTAGCAAATTCATCTTTAGTTGATGTTTTATCTAGCATTTGGAATTTATGTTTTTTGTCTAAAACATTCGCCATTTTATTTAATATTTGAAGTCTATCAAATTGCAAAACTTCAGTTCCATTTAATATTGAAGTTTTTAAAAGTTCAAATGATTTTTTTCTTAATTCCATTATATCATTTGCTTTATCTTCTATAACTTTTTTTTGAGAAATATTAAGAAATTTTTGTTTGTTATTTTGTAGTTCTGCTTCTCTTAGATCTTTTAATATTTCTTTTTTTATAGCTGCTTCTGACCATGAAAGTAATGTTCCTTCAAAGCCTCTATACATCCCCCCCCCCTGCTCTTCTTACTCCATGTCCTAATTCAAGGCCTGCATCTTGAATCGCTCTTGCTGGCATTATTGCTATTAATCTAGTTAAGCTAGATGCTGTGCCGCCAACTGCAGAACCTATAGCTTGAACAGCTCCTCTTGTTAAATCTGCAGTCGCTAATTTTACTAATGCAGCTGTTTCCATGCCTGCTACTGAGGCAACATCTAATCCTCTTAGTACGACTTTCTCCGCCACAGTTTCTGCCATCAATCCAGCGCCCAATGTCCCTCTTGCAAGTATTTTTGCTCCTTTTAGCCCTCCTTTAGCAAGGCCGAATGCAATATCTCCAAGTCCAGATGCCATCTTTTTAGCTCCTCCTCCGATTCTTTTTGGAGCTGGGCTGTTTTTGGTCTCTTTGTCTTTTAGTCTTTTGATATCATTTTCTGTATAACTAGCTTTGCCGCTTGAAGCAGTCTCAGTACTACCGATGCTATTATTGCTGCCTGATCTTTTCATCTTATACCTTCCATTAAATATTGCTTTGTGTTGTTAAATTAATTCCTTACATAATAAAACAATAACAAATTAAGGTTAATATATAGTTAACAAAATAACTATTATGCGGGTATTTGTATAAATAATTTAATATTCGTTGGCAGCCTCCCATCTTTCATCACCCTTGAAGGAGCCGTTGCCCCTCTTTCGTCACCCCCTCTGGAGGGAGCCCCCTCGTCACGCCTTAAAGGAAAGCCTTCACCCCCCCCGCGTCACCCTGGAGGGAGCCGTTGCCCCTCTTTCGTCACCCTGGAGGGAGCCGTCAGGCGACCGATAGGGTCCATAATCATAGCTAAACAGAATGTAAATTAAAAAGATGGATCCTATCGCTCGTTTTGTCTTAAAAAGACAAAACATCGCTCCAGGATGACG
>JYHA01000047.1 GCA_000970895.1 Candidatus Arcanibacter lacustris | reverse complement strand
ATTTAAAGAATTTTTCACACCTTGCTCTAATCCCGTTACTTTATCAATTGCGCTCCAACTCGAACTAAATCCATTCATAAAAGAACTTCCTAATTTTTCGATGGTAGATTTTTTATTATAATCGGCAATTTCTTGATGCTCTTTTTCTCTTTCTCCTTCTTTAGCGAACATATCTTCAAATTTTTTGCCTTCATTATGCGCTATTCTATTAGCGGTTCTCTCGTTTTTATTATATTGCGCTGTTTCATTATTTGTAGAATTTTGACGCAAACTTATTCCTATTTCTTTGACTCTACTTGTACTCTTTTCATCTTTAGCTGCAAATCCTCGAATTTGTTTGGATATAGCCACTTCAGCAAATTTTATTTGCTTAGCAAATTCATCTTTAGTTGATGTTTTATCTAGCATTTGGAATTTATGTTTTTTGTCTAAAACATTCGCCATTTTATTTAATATTTGAAGTCTATCAAATTGCAAAACTTCAGTTCCATTTAATATTGAAGTTTTTAAAAGTTCAAATGATTTTTTTCTTAATTCCATTATATCATTTGCTTTATCTTCTATAACTTTTTTTTGAGAAATATTAAGAAATTTTTGTTTGTTATTTTGTAGTTCTGCTTCTCTTAGATCTTTTAATNTTTNTTTTTTTATAGCTGCTTCTGACCATGAAAGTAATGTTCCTTCAAAGCCTCTATACATNCCCCCCCCCTGCTNTTNTTACTCCATGTCCTAATTCAAGGCCTGCATCTTGAATCGCTCTTGCTGGCATTATTGCTATTAATCTAGTTAAGCTAGATGCTGTGCCGCCAACTGCAGAACCTATAGCTTGAACAGCTCCTCTTGTTAAATCTGCAGTCGCTAATTTTACTAATGCAGCTGTTTCCATGCCTGCTACTGAGGCAACATCTAATCCTCTTAGTACGACTTTCTCCGCCACAGTTTCTGCCATCAATCCAGCGCCCAATGTCCCTCTTGCAAGTATTTTTGCTCCTTTTAGCCCTCCTTTAGCAAGGCCGAATGCAATATCTCCAAGTCCAGATGCCATCTTTTTAGCTCCTCCTCCGATTCTTTTTGGAGCTGGGCTGTTTTTGGTCTCTTTGTCTTTTAGTCTTTTGATATCATTTTCTGTATAACTAGCTTTGCCGCTTGAAGCAGTCTCAGTACTACCGATGCTATTATTGCTGCCTGATCTTTTCATCTTATACCTTCCATTAAATATTGCTTTGTGTTGTTAAATTAATTCCTTACATAATAAAACAATAACAAATTAAGGTTAATATATAGTTAACAAAATAACTATTATGCGGGTATTTGTATAAATAATTTAATATTCGTTGGCAGCCTCCCATCTTTCATCACCCTTGAAGGAGCCGTTGCCCCTCTTTCGTCACCCCCTCTGGAGGGAGCCCCCTCGTCACGCCTTAAAGGAAAGCCTTCACCCCCCCCCGCGTCACCCTGGAGGGAGCCGTTGCCCCTCTTTCGTCACCCTGGAGGGAGCCGTCAGGCGACCGATAGGGTCCATAATCATAGCTAAACAGAATGTAAATTAAAAAGATGGATCCTATCGCTCGTTTTGTCTTAAAAAGACAAAACATCGCTCCAGGATGACG
>JYHA01000046.1 GCA_000970895.1 Candidatus Arcanibacter lacustris | reverse complement strand
ACAACCTAGAAACTCAACATAATGCTACAAGCACAAAGGTAGACAACCTAGAGGAAGATTTTGAAAAACACGTAGAGACCTACAATTACAACACAATGCACGAAACTATTAATGATCTGTGCACTGATTATTCAGATGCTTCTCATATTACAGAAAAAATTGAATTATGTAAAGATGTTACGAGTTATGCTTTACACAACCTTACAATACCAAACTTTCAATGCATATCAGATTGTGCTACACTAATTAGCGCTCGGCAAAATTACAACCTAACACAAAGCACAATAGATATGGCTAATAACAAGGAATTACAAACTGTTAACGGAAAAAAAACTATCAACAACCAAATAATGCAAATAGAAGCGAATAAAATAGCTGAATTAATTTTCAAAACTAATAAAATGCATTTAGTAAAAACAAAAGATAAAGAATCAACTCAATTTGTTCCTGATACAGTATCGGAAGCAATGCTTAATGAAATAGGATTCACTCTTGGTAATGACTATCATTTAGAGTGCCTAACCAACAGTCCAAAAAGTATCAAATACAATAAAGACTCTAAGTTATGTGAGGCGCCTAAGAACTTTAAATACAACAATGAACTAACAGTTAATAATTATTATTACAGCAATGAGGGGGATGTTGATATTGCAAAACTTCTGGGAGAAAGCGATCAAAAAGCTCCGTTTTATACTATAGTTAAAGGTTAAAAATGAGCTCTCACAAAGAAAAAAAAGCTAAAAATAATGATAACAGAAGCTATCATGCCAATAAAAACCGATATGAAATCAACTCACTAAAGGACGCTGTGGATAAGATATTAAGACTACGTATAGAATTGGATAAGATTATCGAAGTCACAGCAGAGACAACAGAGAACGTAGAGTCTTTAAGGTTATTATTGTGCTCGAACCTACAAGATACTTATGAAATTATTTTAGCCATGGGCGAGATTCGTCAGGATCATGCTGAATATATGACAAAGTATATTGAAAATAATTGTTAAAGTGAAAATAAATGACAAATAAAATATATACATTGACTTCAAATTTAGATTTTTGTGAAAATGAAGATGCTAAGATGGGTCTAGCCGAAGAGAACGGTAAATGCCTCGCATATTCAGAAAATCTTGAAGACTTTACTACGAATTTCCTTTCATCAAGCTGTAATGAAATTCTGCTTCTTAACGAAGCAATTAAAGAAGGTATTAATTATAACGACCAAACATACAATGTTTTATATAATAAATCTATTAAAAAGCTTTTGGTTTATTCAGATCAATCTGAATTAATTTTTGGGGAGCTAAAATTTGGTTCGTTAGAAAGCAATTCTAACACAGAAAACAAATATCCAATAAAATTATACGGAGACATGTGTGATGAATTTATTGACGCTAGTGAAAACAAAATAATATCTTCTACATCGTCAGGAAAATCCAGTCATCTAAGCAGCTCAATTAATGACTTTTCTTGTCCAAATAAAGACGAAATAACAATACTTGACTATATAAAAAATATAATCTCTTACATATCATCACCACAAATTATAATTCCAGTTGGAATAATATCGGCACTAACTTTGTTCTATGTAACAAGATTATATTATGGAAAAAAACATCTTCAATATAACCCAGGAAGCTTTAATTATGAAAATATTTTTCCAACTCAGGAAGAAAGTGTTTCTGGAGCAATGGCAGAAGGAATAAAATATAGAAGACCAAGTGTTACAGAACTGCTTGGTCAACAATCAAAACCTTCTCAGGTTGAATCATTTAAAAATGTGGGCCTAAATCCGGTATCAAAGAATCTATTTAAGACCCCTAATACTGATACTATCGGTGTAGTTGGTACTGCTATAGAATTTACACATCAAGAAATAACATAGGAACATATAAAATGGTAGATAATTTTCAAACTAATCAAGAATTAGAAATATCAGATAAAGATAAAAACCAAAAAAAAACATATCGTACTACAATCGTCAAAGAAAACGACGATCAAAATTGTACGGAAGAAGAAAAAGCCGAAGGTTTTTTTTATGATCCACAATTAGGTTGTCATTCTTTACAAGAGGACTTAGATGAATCATGTAACTCCAGAGAAAAGGTTATCTGCACAACATCAAACATTTATACCTATATTGTAGAAAATATTGTAGATCCAATAGAATTTAATAATAGTTTCTATAGATTATCAGCTTGTAACTACAATGTTGTTTATGACGTAAAGTATAAAGGACAAGATTTTAAGTTTAAATGTTCTTTTGGTTTTATTGCTTATAATGATAATGAAGTATTAGGATACTTCTATAGTAGCAACAAAGAAGAATATGTAAAAAAATCAAAAGAACTAAATTATTTTCAGCAAAACAATAATTTAAAACTACCTTTACAACCTCATATATCACCTAAAGATGAATCTTTAGGTGGAATATTTGAAATTTCTACTTATGGTGATTTATGTAAAGCAACCTTAGATACCAATATAAAATTTATTTATACTGATATAGGATATATAAATCAGCTTAATTATACAATTAATGGAACAAATAACGATACTAACAGTTCGCTTACAAAAAACGTAGCAATTGGAATTGGAGCAGCAGGAATAGCAGGAATAGGAATTGGCGCTTTAATTGCTTGGTTCTCCAAGCCGACTCCTAAATATCCTACTTATAATAATGATGGAGGCAATGGCCCATACGATCCACCCCCTCCACCTCCAGGTGGTGGCGATGGCCCAGGCGGACAAAGTAGCTCATACAATAACTTTCCAACATATTATCAACCTAAGCACGATAACAACCCAGTCAAGGTAAGTCACTTATTATCTGCTGGTGCTGGAGCATTATTTGGTGTGGCCGGTACTGGATTGGCTTTTACACTAACGTCAAGAGGTGGATCTAATTCAGCTAGTTCAAAGTGCTCTATAGACAAACATGAACAAATAAAGGGCTTACATAAAGCATTTGGTATGAAAGGTGGTTTTGGCATGAAATATCAAGGAACTATAAACCAAGATACTTTAGATAGCTTAACCAAAGGCCTGCCTTATTCACAAGAAGCAGAAAAATGTTGGGAAAATCCAGTATATGACGATCTTTGTAATAATGTACAAACTTTAGGTGCGTATCCGATATGTAATATAATTCAACATCATCATTGCTAGGAGAAAATATTAATTTTTCATTAAGATAATTTATTTACTTGATTAATTAGTAATAATTTGGTATAAACTCATAACAAATGAATAATTGGCTTTAAGGGGTGCTTGATATAAATTAAGCACCCCTTAATTAATATCTATGAGTAGTTTATAAATGTCGCAAGCATTCGATTTACAAGAAATAATCACTAATTATCAATTGGATCAAACTATTTTGAGAGAATATGATATACGTGGGATAATTGGTAAGACCTTATCAACTGAGGATGCTTTCTATATAGGCAAGGCCTTTGCAAGCTACGTTATTACCAACACTAACGCTAAAGACATAGTAGTTGCAAGAGATGGGCGGCTTAGCTCCCCTTCCCTATCCAACTCATTGATAGATGGTATTTTATCAACCGGCGCTAATGTTTTAGATATCGGTGTGGGGCCAACTCCAATGTTATATTTTGCAAGTAACATCCTAAATTCTGCAGGCGCTGTGATGATTACTGGCTCTCATAATGGAGCTGATTATAATGGCTTTAAAATGGTGATTGAAAATAAACCATTTTTTGGCGCCGACATTACATTCTTAGGCGAAATGATTGAAAATAATAGATTATTAACAGGAAAAGGAAAAATCCTAACCTCAGATTATGATATTAGATCAGCTTATTTACTAGAATTATTAGATGCATGCCTTGTTGAATATGACTTAACCATCGCTTGGGATCCTGCAAATGGCGCCACTGGCGAGATAGTAAGAGAAATTTGCGATAATTCTCCTGGCAAACATATTATTATCAATGAAAAAATAGATGGCAATTTTCCAAATCATCATCCTGATCCATCGGTTGAAGAAAATCTAACTCAAATAAAACAAGTAATTATCAAGAATAATTGTGATTTTGGCCTAGCTTTTGATGGAGACGGTGATCGCTTAGTGGTAATTGATGATAAGGGTAGAGTAGTTGATACTGAAAATTTAATTAGTTTATTTGCAGCAGATATTCTGGCTAAATCACCAGGTGCTACTATTATTGCCGATGTTAAGGCAAGTGAATCTTTATTCGAAGATTTAACCTTATCTGGTGCTAATGCTATCATGTGGAAAACAGGTCATTCTTTTGTAAAATCTAAAATGGCAGAAACTGGCGCTTTATTTGCCGGAGAAATGAGTGGTCATTTATTTTTTGCAGATAAATATTATGGTTTTGATGATGGGCTTTATGCCGCACTTAGAGTCATCGAGCTGATGGCCAATTCAGAATTTTCACTCTCAAAGATCATTGACTCAATGCCAAAACGCTTCATTTCCAAAGAGTTACGTATCGACGTTGCTGAAAATCGTAAATTTGAAGTTATCAAAGAAGTCAAACAAAGACTCACCCAGATGCAAATACCATATAATGATATTGATGGCATCAGAGTAAAAAATGATTTAGGCTGGTGGTTACTTAGAGCTTCTAACACACAAGGCGCAATAGTTGCTAGGTTTGAGTCCTATAAACGCGAAGATTTGGTATTTTTGAAACAACAATTACAAGATCAACTTACTTTATCTGGCATTGATATAGTTTTATAATTACTACAAGCTGGGATTAGAAACTTCCCTTAAACTTTGGGGACATTAAAAAACTAGTTCATTTATTTTGCTTAATAATTCGCTAGTAGGCCCAGTATGAAGGTGGGTGCCTTTGGGGACCACGTGGTTAATTAGTTAACT